>PFMC01000012.1 GCA_002785295.1 Candidatus Komeilibacteria bacterium CG_4_10_14_0_8_um_filter_37_78 | reverse complement strand
CTCCTCAATTATTAGATGTTGGTATTTCATACGCTTTGATAATATCCTTAATTATATCAAAGTGTTGCACTTACTTATTGAACTGGGGCAAGTTAACAGTTTTAGACTAAGCTTTTAGGCAATATTAAAAAATGGTATACTATAACCTAGATATGATGAAAATACAAGAAAAAATAGATCAGGAATTAGATAAAATCAGGCCCTTTTTACAAGCTCATGGTGGTGACATCAAAATCGTGGCTTTTGATCAGAAGCTTGGTGTTTTAAAGCTTCAATTATCAGGGGCATGTCATGGGTGTCCATTAAGCGCCATGACTTTTGAGAATATTGTAAAATCACAGCTGGCCAAGATTAAAGGTCTAAATGATATTAAATTGATTGACCATGAGTAAGTATATTTATTTTGATAATGCAGCTACCACCAGGGTTGATCGACGTGTGTTCAAGGCAATGCAGCCTTGGTTTAGCAAATACTATGGCAATCCTTCATCAGTTCATCGTTTCGGTCAGAAGGCAAGCGCAGCAATTAGTAGTACACGGCAGCAGATTGCTAATTTTTTATATTGTGAATCTGAAGAACTGATTTTTACAGCTGGTGCCACAGAAGCGAACAATTTAGCAATCAAAGGTATTGCTAAATATTATCAAAATCTATACCAAATCAAAAAAATCTCAGGTCAGCCGCATATTATTACTGCGGCTATTGAACATCCATCAGTACGTGAAACAGTTTTAGCACTGGAGAAAGAGGGGATAGCTATTAGTTTTGTTCAAAGTGAAAGTTGTGGTTTGGTAGACATTGATAAAATCATCAAGTTGATTACTCAAAATACAGTTTTGATCTCTTTGATGTATGTCAATAATGAAACAGGTGTCGTTCAAGAAGTTCAAAAACTTGGTAAGGAATTGCTCAGTATCAATGAACAGAGAAAAGAAGCTGGTTTAGAAAAGATATATTTTCATAGCGATGCTGTGCAAGCACTGAATTATCTAAATTGTCGGCCAGATCATTTAAAGGTAGACTTGCTTTCATTTTCTGGTCATAAAATTTATGGACCAAAGGGAGTGGGTATGCTTTATTGTCGCGAGAAGACTCCATTGATCAGGATGGTGGATGGTGGAGTACAAGAAAGAACTAGAAGAGCTGGTACTTTAAACACTGCAAGCATTTTTGGTCTGGGTCAGGCAGTAGAGTTGATCGGATCCGAACAAACCAAAACAACAGCTAAAATATTAGCTTTGGAAGAGCAGTTTTTGGCTTATCTTAATAAGCAACCAGCACTGACCCTTAATACGAGCGCAACACGAGTGCCTGGTTTATGTAATATTCGAGTGGCCAATTATTTGGCTGAGGATTTATTGATTCAGCTAGATTTGGCTGGTATTGGATTATCAGCCGGCGCCGCTTGTAGCTCAGGAGCAATCAAAGCATCATTGATTTTACTAGCCCAAGGATTAACTGAACAGCAAGCTTTGACTAGTGTGAGGATTAGCCTGGGTAAATATAATTCTAGTAGTGAAGTTAAGAGATTAATAAAGAAATTCGATATTTTATTAAAAAAGAATGAATAAGTTTCTAAAAACAAAAGGTGCTATTATTACCTATTTTACTATTGCCTTGCTATTAAATATCTTGTGTTGGTTGTGGCTGGCTTTACTGATCAAACCATCTGGCAATACTGTACCACTACATTATAATATATACTTTAGTATTGACTTGATGGGCATTGACTGGCAACTGTATTATCAGCCACTGATTGGTTTTATCATTATCTTGATAAATCTGATTCTGGCTTATAGCAAACGCTCTGTTAGTGGTTTGGTTGTTTATTTAGGCTTAATTAGTTTGTCTTGCCAGATAATCATTGGTTTAGCAATGTTTTTTTTATTTATTAATCACTTCTAATTTAAAAATATGGATATCATCACTTGGTCAGCAGTAAAAATTTTTGTGATCACGGCTTTGGCGTTTAGCGGCGCTGGCATTTTAACACCGCTGGTCACTCACTTCTTGTACAAATATAAACTGGGCAAGGCTATTCGTTCTGCTGATAGTGCACCAATTTATTATGAGCATCACAAGCAGAAGTCAGGTACACCAACAATGGGTGGGATTATTATCTGGGCTAGTGTTCTGATATTGATTTTGGTGATCTATTATTTAGCACTACTGACAAAGTTTGATTTATTTATTGATTTGAATTTTTTCTCTAGGGCACAAACACTTTTACCATTAGGGGCTTTGATTGCAGCGGCTTTAGTCGGTTTGGTAGATGATATTTTTAATGTCCGTAAGATCGGACCCAATGGTGGTGGTTTACGAGTGCGACACAAACTGATGCTATATTCAGCCATTGCTTTGATTGGCGCGTGGTGGTTTTATTTTAAACTTGATTGGGATCTACTGCACGTCCCTTTTGTAGGTAGTTGGCAGATTGGTTGGTGGTATATACCGATTTTCTTTTTCATCATTGTGGCCACATCATTTTCTGTCAATGAAACAGACGGTTTAGATGGTTTGGCGGCTGGAGTTTTGGTAACCAATTTTTTAGCATTTGGCGCGATTGCATTTATGCAGGGTAAATATGATTTAGCAACTTTTTGTGGAGCGATCATTGGCGCACTACTAGCTTTTTTATGGTTCAATATTCCACCGGCACGTTTTTTTATGGGCGATACAGGCTCGATGGCTCTAGGAGTTACCTTGGGTGTCATCGCTATGCTGACTAATACATTATTTTTATTACCGATTATTAGTATTGTTTTAGTGATTGAATCTTTGTCAGTGATCATTCAAGTATTATCCAAAAAGTTGCGCCATCGAAAAGTATTTCTGTCTGCGCCCTGGCATCATCATTTAGAAGCAAAGGGTTGGACTGAAGCAAAAATCGTGATGCGTCTCTGGGTCATTTCATCAGTATTTTCATTAATTGGTTTTATTATCTATATCTTAGATAAGAATGTCTAAAGTGAATTTTAAGAATAAAAATACTGTCATCATGGGGCTTGGTCTTCATGGGGGAGGTTTGGGGGTCGCTCAATGGTTCCTAAAACATCAGGCCAATCTAATTATTACTGATCTGAAATCATCCCAGGAATTGAAAGTCAGTTTGCAGCCCTTACAGGCAGCAAAGAATATCACATATACTTTGGGTAAACATTTGATGACAGATTTTGCCAAGGCAGATATTGTTGTGGCAAATCCAATTGTGCGACAGAATAATCAGTATTTACAGAAAGCGCGACAACAGGGGGCTTTGATTTACAATGACGCCTCACTTTTTTTACAATATTGTCCAGCTAAAGTAGTTGGTATTACCGGTACGAAGGGTAAGAGTACAACAGCTAGTTTGACTCATCACTTATTAAAGCAAGGCTCAAGAAGAGTTTTTCTGGGTGGTAATATTAGGATTAGCCCCTTTGTCTTTTTAGATAAATTGACAGAAAAGGATCTAGTAGTTTTAGAATTGTCGAGTTGGCAGTGCGAAGGATTACCAGCTATAAAAAAAAGTGTAGAACTGGCTGTGATAACAAATTTTGCCAAAGACCATTTGAATTCATATCCCTCTTATGCGGCCTATAAAGTAGCTAAACTAAATTTATTTAAATATCAGAAAAAGGGAGACACTGCTATTCATCATCAGGATATAAAGACAGTTGTCGGCAAGGGCGAAAGGATGATCTTCAATAGCGGAGTAAGAAATTATTTTAAAAACAATTTCTTGTATATCAACCAGAAAAAAGTTTTAGCAAGAGGCAAGATTGCTTTGATTGGTCAACATAATGAAGAAAATATTTTAGCGGCAATTTGTATTGCGCAGCAGTTAAAGATCAGCACAGCAAAGATAGTGAATGGTTTGTCTTCATTTCGTGGACTGACTGGGCGCGCTGAACTGATCAGAACAAAAGCTGGTGTCCGTTATATTAATGACACGACAGCTACTGCGCCTGTAGCCGCAATAGCAACATTTAAAGCAATCTTGCCCCCCAAAATACTAATTGCTGGCGGGGTAGATAAAAAATTAGAGTATCAGGCATTTGCTTCGTTAATTGCTAAAAATAGTAAGAACATTATTCTTTTGCCAGGATCAGCAACTGTTATACTGGTAAAGTTGTTCGATAAATTACATTATCATGATTATCATTTGGTAAAGTCAATGAAAGCGGCAGTTGTTTTGAGTAGTAAACTAGCGCAAACTGGCGATACTGTCTTGCTTAGTCCTGGAGCAGCTAGTTTTGGTCTATTTCAACATGAGTTTGACCGCGGTGAACATTTTATTAAAGCAGTAAAAACATTATGAGACATAAGAGTTTAATTAGCAGTATTGTTGAGTTTGTCACTGAACCTTTTACCGGTGGCCGCAATCAACAAGCCCCAGACATTGCCTTGATGATCTTATTTGGGGCAATGATCTTATTTGGTTTATTGATGTTATCATCAGCCACTACAGTCATTGCTTTTCAAGTGGAAGGGGATAGCTATTTTTATTTGAAACATCAACTATTAAGAGGTGTGATACCTGGGCTAATACTTTTTTTGATTGCTATTAGGACGCCTTATCATTTTTGGAAAAAGATGGCCTTTTGGATGTTAGTAGTCTCGGTTGTTTTATTATTGTTAGTGTTGATACCTAGTTTTGGGGAGGTGCATGGCGGTGCTATGCGGTGGATTAAAGTAGGACCAATATCATTTCAACCCTCGGAAATTGTGAAGATTACATTTTTGATATATTTAGCAACGTGGTTAGAAAAAAAAGGTGTGCGTGGTTTGCATGATGTTGAATATGGCACCATACCATTCTTATCGATCATCGGGATTATTGCCATTCTGTTTTTAAAGCAACCGGATCTGGGTACACTGCTTGTTATTCTGGCAATTTCGTTTTTATTGTATTTTATTGCCGGTGCCCCCTGGAAGTATATTTTTACTATTCTTGGCGCCAGTTTTTTGATATTATTAGTGTTGATATTATCGAGTCCGTATCGGGCAGACAGACTTAAAACTTTTTTGTCAGGCGGTGATCTTCTGGGTGAGGGTTATCATATCAATCAAGCAAAAATTGCTATTGGTTCAGGTGGTATATTTGGTCTGGGGCTGGGGCAATCACAACAAAAATATCGTTATTTACCAGAAGTACAGGGAGACTCAATTTTTGCGATCATGGCCGAGGAAATGGGTTTTATTGTTAGCGCGGTTTTTATTGGCTTGTTTTTAGTAATTTTAATCAAAGGTTTTAATATTGCTAGAGGTAGTCCAGATGAGTTTGGACGTCTTTTAGCAGCAGGTATTACCATTTGGTTTGTTATCCAAGCCGTGGTCAATTTGGGAGCAATGATGGGTTTGCTGCCTCTAACTGGTATTACCTTGCCTTTAATATCCTATGGCGGTTCATCATTTGCAATTTCATTATTTGCGGTAGGGATATTATTAAACATTTCTAAATATAGTAAGAGAAGAGTATGAAAATAATATTTTCGGGCGGTGGGACAATGGGGTCAGTATCACCACTAATTGCGGTGATTGATCAATTATTATCAAAGCATCAGGTGCAACCAAACGATATTGTTTGGGTGGGTACTTATGGTGGACCAGAAGAAAAAGTGATAGCTAAATACGATATCAAATATGAAGCTATACTATCGGGTAAATTACGACGTTACTTTTCTGTTTACAACTTGATTGACCCTTTAAAAATATTGATTGGCTTTATGCAGTCATTTAATATTATGACCAAGCATCATCCAGATATTATTGTTTCAGCTGGTGGCTTTGTTTCTGTACCCTTGGCTTATGCAGCGAGACTCTATGGTTGTAAGGTGTTGATTTTACAATTGGATCTAAAACCAGGTCTGGCTAATATTATTATGTCCAAGGTAGCAGATACTATTGCTGTTTCCTGGCAAGATTTATTGAATAAATTTGGTAAAAAGCATACTATTTGGACAGGCACACCAATTCGACGACAGATCACCAATCCAATTTGTGGTCTTTTAGATCCGCATATCAAAATATATCGAGATCGCTCACTTATTTTAGTGATGGGTGGGGGTACTGGTGCTTTGGCAATCAATCACCTGATTAGTTCGATTTTACCACAATTAGTTGCTGAATATCAGATTATTCATTTGACTGGTCCAGATAAAATGATCGGAGTTGATTTGCCAGATCAAAATAGACAATATTATCAAACTTTTGAATATGTTCATGAGGAGCTCGGCTATCTAATGAATCAAGCCAAGGTGATCATCTCACGAGCTGGTATTGGTACTTTGACGGAGATTTTTGCTATTAATAAACCAGCGATCATTATCCCTATACCAAATTCTCATCAAGAAATTAATGCTCAATATTTTGCTAGTAAAGGAGCAATCAGAATAATTGAACAAAATGATCAGGCTGGAAATAATTTGCTTAGCGCAATTGATAGCATTTTTAATCAAGAGCAAGAAACAAAAGACCTGGTGGATCAGGTTGGAGATTTAGTTAGAGAAGATGCGACAGTGGCTTTTGTAAGAGAAATTTATAAATTACTAGAAAATGAAATTAACTAAGTACAAAAATGTATATTTTGCCGGTATTGGTGGTATTGGTGTTTCGGCTTTAGCGCGCTTATTTTTTCATCGCGGTATCAAAGTTAGTGGTTCTGATATAGTGGGATCGTCAATTATAAAAGATTTGGAGGAAATGGGCATTAAAATCAATCTTCAGCAAGAGGAAAAAAATATAACACCGGAGATAGATCTTTTTATTTATTCGCCAGCCTGCTCTTTCGATAATAAAGAAATGATCAAGGCGCAAGCTTTAAAGATCCCCACTTTTAGTTATCCGCAATTTTTAGGTGAGCTATCAAAACAGTATCATACTATTGCCATCAGCGGGACACATGGTAAATCAACAACAACAGCCATGACGGGTCTGATCTTTGTGGAAGCAAATTTGGATCCGACTGTAATTGTTGGCAGTCAAGTTGATACTTTTGATCACAATCTGAAAGTAGGCCAGAGTGATTATTTAATCGTTGAAGCTTGCGAATATCGTGGTCATATGCTGGAGTTGTCGCCAAAGTTTATAGCTTTAACCAATTTAGAATTAGACCATTTAGACTATTATAAAGATATCGTTGATATTAAAGAGCATTTCTCAAGATTTATTGAGAAGACCAAAATAGTAGCTCTTAATATTGACAATGATCACTTAGCTTCTTTGGCGCGGAGAGTAGATATTACTTTTGGGATAAATAATCAGTTGGCATTGATTCAAGCCAGAAATATTACCATTCAGAATAATCAACAATTTTTTGACTGTTATATTGCTGGTGATTTACAAGGAACTGTCAGTCTGCAAATACCAGGATTATTTAATGTCTATAATACTTTGGCTAGTATCGCTATTGCCCATTACTACAATATTGGTTTTGATAAAATGCAAAATGCGCTAGCTGCTTATCATGGTTGTTGGCGACGCTTTGAAATTGTTGGCAATTTTAAGAAAGCTTTGATCATCTCAGATTATGCTCATCATCCTACTGCCGTACAGGCGACGATCAAGGCCGCTCGTGAATTTTATCCTGACAAGAGAATAGTGGTTGCTTTTCAGCCACATCAGCAAAATCGTACCAAGACACTGCGACAACAATTCATTTCGTCTTTTCAAGGTGCTGATCTAGTGATACTGAGCGAAGTTTATGAAGTTGACGGCAGAAATGATGAACAAACAATATCAGCACAAGAGTTGATCCCAGACATTATCAGAAAGTCAAAGATAGATCAGCAGAATATTTTTTATGCAGCTGATTTAATAGAGACAAAAGTGTTGCTTTTACAAAATATCAAACCAAACGATTTAGTATTAATTATGGGCGCCGGTAATATTGATAATATTGCTCGCTCATTAATAAAAGATGAATAATATTAAAGATAAATTAGAACAAATTATTAAGATCCAGGAGAATTATCCATTGGCTAAGCTCACAACCTGGCAAATAGGCGGACCGGCAAAATATTTTTGTCAGATTAACACAATTGCCGAGTTGCAAGGAGTCTTGATTTTGATAAAGCAGGAGCAGTTACCATTTTTTATTATCGGTGGTGGTTCAAATCTCTTGTTCAGTGATCAAGGCTATGATGGACTAATTATTCAATTGGCGTTGAAACAGATCACATTTGCAGACCGGGCCGCTTCAGTGAGCGCTGATATTGTTTTGAATAGACTTGTTACTGAAGCGGCTAAAAGAGGATTGAAAGGTCTCAGTGGTCTGATCTCAATTCCAGGGACAGTTGGTGGCGCTATAGTCGGTAATGCTGGGGCCTATGGCAATGAAATGAAGCAAGTCGTAAAAACAGTGACTTGTCTAGATCATGACACGATCAAAAAGCTCAACCAAGAACAGTGTAATTTTAATTATCGTGATAGTATTTTCAAGTCCAATCAATTTATTGTATTATCTGCTGAGCTAGAATTTGCAACCAGCACCAAAGAAGTAGAGGAGCAGGAGATTGCAAGATATCGAGCGGAAAGATTGAAGAAAATACCACTTGAACCGTCAGCTGGTTGTGTTTTTAAGAATGTGATTACTGATGAACAATTGATTGACAGAATCAGGACCAAAGGTTATGATTTGCCTACTCAATTTATTGAATATCAAAAAATTCCAGCTGCCTGGTTGATAGATCAACTAAATATGAAGGGGCAGAAGTTTGGAGGCGCACAAGTGTCTGAACAACACGCAAATTTTATCATAAATACTGGTCAGGCAACAGCAGCCGATACACTTGGTTTGATCAGTTTGATCAAACAAAAAATACGGACAGAATTTAATATTCAATTACAAGAAGAAATTCGTTATATTGATGACAAAATATGAAAATACTAGATAAAATATTTGGTGATCCCAATGAGAAATATCTCAAGGAATTACAGCCGATTATCAAAGAGACCAATTCATTTCGCGATCAATTTCATGAACTCGGCGAAGCAGAGATCAAAGCCAAAACTATTGAGTTCAAGGAACAAATTGCAAATGGTAAGAAGCTAGATGATCTTTTACCAGCTGCTTTTGCTTTGGTGCGTGAGGCAGCTAGCCGGACATTAGGGATGTCACATTATGATGTGCAGATGATTGGCGGTTTTGTTCTGCACGATGGTCAGATAGCAGAAATGCGGACAGGTGAAGGTAAAACTTTAGTTGCCACTTTAGCTGTCTATTTAAATGCTCTGAGTGGCAAGGGCGTGCATGTCATCACTGTCAATGACTATTTGGCTCAACGTGATGCTGTCTGGATGGGACAGATTTATAATTATTTAGGATTGACTGTTGGTATTATTCAACATGAAGCAGCTTTTCTTTATAATCAAGATTATCAAGATGCTGAGGCTGATCAGATTAGAGATCAAGGAATAAAAATTGTTGATAAATTTTTAACACCTTGCGCCCGGAAAGAAGCCTATCTGGCAGATATCACTTATGGCACCAATAATGAATTTGGTTTTGATTATTTACGCGACAATATGGTCTTACGTCTCGAGCAAATGGTGCAAAGACCTTTACACTATGCCATTGTTGATGAAGTTGATTCTATTTTAATTGACGAAGCCCGCACACCATTGATCATCTCTGCTGGAGCTGAAGATTCTAAAAGTGAATATGCCCAATTTGCTCAGTTAGTGAAAATTTTGCGTGTTGATCAGGACTATAATATTGATGAGAAATTACGTGCTGTCACATTGACAGAGGAGGGCATCATGAAAGTGGAAAAGACATTGCATATTGATAATATTTATCAAACTAAAGGTATTGCGACGGTGCATCACTTAGAGCAAGCTTTGAAGGCTGAAGTTTTATTTAAAAAAGATCGGGACTATGTTGTCAAAGAGGGTGAAGTGATCATTGTTGATGAGTTTACGGGTAGGCTGATGCAGGGTCGTCGCTATTCAGAAGGTTTGCATCAAGCAATTGAGGCCAAAGAAGGCGTTGCTGTGCAAAGAGAAAGTATCACTCTGGCTACGGTGACTTTTCAAAATTATTTTCGCATGTATCAAAAATTAGCTGGCATGACCGGTACGGCCCTGACCGAGGCAGAAGAATTTGGTAAAATTTATGGTCTTGGTGTTGTTGTTATTCCGACCAATCAACCAGTTCAAAGAATTGATCAGACTGACTTAGTTTACCAAAATGAGATTGGTAAGTTTAAAGCAATTGCCAAAGCTGTCAAAGAAAGACAAGATCAGGGACAACCTGTTTTGCTGGGTACGATATCAATTGAGAAAAACGAGCTCTTGTCTGAACTACTAAGCAGAGAGGGAGTAAAGCATGAAATACTCAATGCCAAGCAACACGATAGGGAAGCCGAGATCATTGCTCAGGCTGGTAGAAAAGGAGCAGTTACTTTAGCGACCAATATGGCTGGTCGTGGGGTTGATATAGTCCTGGGCGGCAATCCTTGTAGCAAAGAAGAAGCTCAGCAGGTCAAAGACTGTGGTGGTTTGCATGTCATTGGTACAGAGCGCCATGAGTCAAGACGAATTGACAATCAGTTGCGGGGTCGATCTGGACGTCAGGGCGATCCAGGATCTACCCAGTTTTTTGTTTCTCTGGATGATGATTTGATGAGAATTTTTGGTTCAGAAAGAATGAAAGGCTTGATGCAGACCATGAAAGTGCCTGAAGAAATGCCGATCGAAAATAAGATTATTTCCAAATCAATTGAAGGTGCTCAAAAAAAGGTAGAAGGACACAATTTTGATACTAGAAAACATTTGGTTGAATATGATGATATCAATAACAAGCATCGAGAAGTTATTTATCGCCGTCGCAAAGAGCTCTTATCTTTAGCTGAAAATAAGATCAGTGAAATAGTGATTAAAGATGAAGCCGGTGATCATCCAGTCAAGTCTTTACGAGATTATATTTTATATTTGATTGAGCAAGAAATTGAACAAATAGTAACTTTTCATACGAATCAAGAGGGAAGTGGTGATCAAAAGGAGATCATTGAAACAGTGCGTACTATTGTGCCACTAGCTATTGATCAAGAGTCATTGTATCAAAAATTGCTCGATGATAATTCCTTAGAGCCACATATTTTAAGAACACAACTGATCACTAGTATTGTTGATTATATTCGTGCTCAGTATGATCAGATGGTTAAGAATTATAATGAAAAGATCACTGGTAAAAATGATTGGTCACAAGTTGAGCTATCTCTACTTTTACGCGCAATTGATAATCTCTGGATTGAACATTTAGAATCAATTGACCATTTACGGCGAGGGATTGGTTTACGTGGTTATGGTCAACGAGACCCCTTAGTTGAATACAAGAGGGAGTCATATATTTTGTTTAGCAATCTATTGGCGGATATTCAAAATCAAGTTGTTTATAATATTTTCAAAATGGGACAGGTAGTTGGCCTGGGTGGACGCAATATGATTGATCAGCCATTGCAAGTAAATGAGCCAAGTCAACAAACGCAGTTTACCAGTCAGCAAGCTATGAAAAATCAATCCGGTCCAGCAGCCAAAATCAAAGATGATGAAGGTCACAAAGTCGGACGTAATGATCCTTGTCCTTGTGATTCAGGTAAGAAATATAAGAAATGTCACGGACAATAGGGTATGCAATTGTTTATATTTTATCATAATTAATCGAATTAAATTATGAACAACAAAATTGTAGCAGTTAGTGGTGGGTTTGACCCCTTACACATTGGACATGTCAGACTCTTTAATGAGGCTAAAAAACTTGGCGATAAACTTGTTATTATTCTTAATAATGACAATTGGCTGGCCAAGAAAAAGGGTTATGCTTTTATGAAAGAAGACGAGCGAAAGGAAATAATTGAGAATTTGTCAGCAGTAGATGAAGTGGTGATAAGTAGTCATTCCGAGAATCCAGACGATATGTCTGTGTGTGTCGAATTAAAGTTGATCAAACCAGACATATTTGCTAATAGTGGTGATCGTTTTGCTGATAATATTCCTGAAGTTGCGGTTTGTCAGGAAATAGGTTGTCAGCTAATTTTTAATGTTGGTCAAGGAGGTAAGATTCAGTCAAGCTCTTGGCTCTTAAAAGCATTTAATGATATTAATGAACAAAAAAAATAAGATCAAAATAGCAGTAGGGCTTTCCGGCGGCGTTGATTCATCAGTCGCTGTTTTGTTATTAAAGCAACAAGGCTATGACGTAACTGGTGTTTTTATGCGCAATTGGTCAGAAGAATTGCCAGAGATCAAAGGTTGTCCCTGGGAAGTAGATCAAAGAGATGCTCAATTAGTAGCAGCAGAATTGGATATTCCATTTTATGTCGTTAATTTTGAAAAAGAATACTATGATCATGTGGTAAAATATATGATTGATGCTTATCAGGCCGGGATTACACCCAATCCAGACATCATGTGCAATCAAGAAATCAAGTTTGGTATTTTTTTGGATAAAATGATCAAACTCGGCTTTGATAAGATAGCTACTGGTCATTATGCCAGAGTGGAAGAGCATAAAGGACAGTATAAATTATTAGCAGGAATCGATAAGAATAAAGATCAGTCTTATTTTTTATGCAGATTGAATCAACAACAGCTATCCAAATCATTGTTCCCTATAGGTGAGATTAGTAAACCTGAAGTCAGGAAGTTGGCAGAAAAGGCAGGTCTGAATACCTCAGATAAGAAAGATTCTCAGGGTATTTGCTTTATTGGTAATATTAAAGTGCGAGATTTTCTAAAACGTTGGCTCAAACCAACAGTTGGTAAGATAGTAGATATTAATAATAAAAAAATACTAGGCGATCATATTGGACTGGAGTATTTTACTATTGGTCAAAGAGAGGGGATAGAAGTTGGTGGTACAGGCCCATACTATGTTGTGGATCGTGATTTTAAGAGTGGTGATTTACTAGTTACTAATAATCAAGAGGATCAATTATTATATCAGCAAGAATTTCAACTAGATCAGATAAATTGGATCGCTAAAGATATTAGATTACCCCTAGAGTGTGGGTTTAGAATTCGTTATCGAGACAAAATTATTCCTGGTGTTTTAGATAAAGACAATATTGTTAAACTAGTCACAAAACAAAGAGCTGTCACTTCTGGACAGTCAGCTGTTTTTTATCTAGACGATGAAGTGCTTGGGTCGGGGATTATTGTTTAGTCAACTTATTATTCGTCATTCTGGCTTCTGGCCCGGTGGGAGGAGTGAAACGACTGATAGAATCTCAAGATTCTATCGCTGACGCTCCAAAATAACATATAGTTTTTAGTTCGGCAGTCATCGCGAGGAATTAGCTAAGCTCGATGACGTGGCAATCTCGGTCCCCCAAGGATCTATTATAGACAAAATATACTGAATTATCTATACTCAACACAGAGATACGGGGAAACCTGTATAAATCACTTGAAATGGACGATTCACGTGATGCTGGAGCAAAAGGAGGTTTGCGTAATAGTAAGCCTCTTTTTTTATTTGGCTAAAATTAGGCATAATAAGTAATTATTGATAGCTTAGCTATTGACATAATTTTTTGTCTATGCTAGAGTACCAACATCGTCAAGAAAAGGCGATTGAAATGTAAGGGAAGTGGTGATTGCGAGCGCCAGCATAATTGCAATCCAAGTGATTGCGCAGGCCGGAAAACCGGATATGATTTAAATCAGTCCAGGACGAATTCCGGCCTCATCGATGCGGCCTCGTAAATACGCAGATAGGGCATTCATGCTTATGTCACTTCTGCACCCCCGGTGCTTGACCCAGATACCGTAGTCAGGTAAGTAGCCGTTCATTGTTGTTATGCCACTGTGAAAACGATAGGCATAAAAAGAACGGCGTTGCCAGTTCATATCTGAACAGTTGGATTGGTAACAAAGAATAACCCGTATTGGTCACCCGGCTGAGTTATATAGTAACTGCTCAAGCCTGGGGATGAGGGTTGGCGCTTTCATCCGGAGGTGTCTGGACCATTAATTCCAGACTGCAAACTTTCTGAAAGACAGCTGCCAGAAAGTTAAGATAAGACTCGCTGTCAAATTAATGAAAAAAACCAGTGTCGGGTACGATTGTACTAACGATAATGTCTATCGTATCCGGCACTCAATCCTTCTTTAAAATCCCTGGTCATCTAAAAAGGAGGCTGAATGAACAGTTCAGTATATTATAAGAAAATCCCCAACGTGGGACCCCGTGATCAACTAATACTGGTTTCGGGGTTTTTTATTTGACTCTGGATATTTGTAATGTTAAGATATTAATAATGAATATGCGCTTAGGGTGCTCAGTACCATAAACTTGAGCAAAGTATAAGTCTGGACAGGCCGTTGGAGCGCATATTGAAAAGAGCAAATCACAAAAAACCAGCGTACCGGAAGTAGTCACTAAAAGTGATCAACCCGGTACGTTCTTT
>PFMC01000019.1 GCA_002785295.1 Candidatus Komeilibacteria bacterium CG_4_10_14_0_8_um_filter_37_78 | reverse complement strand
ATGCTTAAATATGAGGATAAATTAGGCTGATTTGATAGGGGTATGACATTTCTATTTTGCTCAAGTATGACATTATCATATTGCTTTGACAAACTAATATAGGGCCTTGTCAGATATTGGTATTAGTGATAAACTGTTTTTGTTTAAAAGTAACTTATGAAAGCACATATAATCAGTCGCAAAAGAATTTGGATGTCTTTTATAGCAATAGTAATATTGACTTTTTTTTGTATTTTAATCGTTTATCCGGCTATTTCAGACAATTTTCCTGGTAGTTCATTTTTCAATAGATTTGTACCAAAATTGGGTCTTGATTTACAAGGTGGTACCCATTTGGTCTATCAGGCTGATACTTCACAGATTGACAATGCTGATATTGAGTCAGCGATGGAAGGTGTGCGTGAGGTGGTTGAAAGAAGAGTCAACACCTTTGGTATTGCCGAGCCTTTAGTACAGACTAGTAGCAATAATCGTCTGATTATTGAGTTAGCTGGTATTTTTGACATCAAAGCAGCTATTCGTCAGATAGGGGAAACACCATTATTAGAGTTCAAAGAACAAAATCCAGCTTATGTGGCTGAACCACAATTGACTCCAGATCAGCAAATAGAATTAGATACTTATAATAGTGATGCTTTGAATCGAGCTAAAGATTTAATGAGTCAATTGCAAGCTGGTGCAGATTTTGCCACCTTAGCTAGTGAGCATACGGAGGATCCAGGATCACAGACTACTGGTGGTAGTTTAGATTATAATCCGCGTGGTATTTTCGTACCCGAATTTGAGCAGGCGATTTGGGAGGATTTAACAATTGGTCAAACCACTACTGAGCCTGTTAAAACAGCTTTTGGTTATCATATTATAAAATTAGAAGATAAAAGAGGTGAGGGCGACACTGAAGAAGCTTTGGCTAGACATATTTTGATTAAAACAAAGTCTGCCTATGATTTTGTACAACCCAGTGATCAATGGATGTTGACTGATTTGACTGGTAAGAATTTGACTAGAGCTGAGGTTTTGTTTGATCCTCAAACCAATGAACCACAAGTAGGTCTAGTATTTGATAGCGAAGGTAAAGATCTATTTGGCGAGATCACGGAACGGAATCTTGGACAACCAGTCGCTATCTTTTTAGATGGCGTGGCAATTAGCATTCCTACTGTGCAAGCAAAAATTACTCAAGGAGAAGCAGTGATTACTGGCAATTTCACTTTACCTGATGCCAAACTATTAGCCCAGCGGCTTAATGCCGGTGCTTTACCAATACCGATTGAATTGATCAGTCAACAAACAGTGGGACCAACACTGGGTAAGATTTCACTGCAAAAAAGTTTGGTTGCTGGTATGATTGGTTTGATTATGATTGCTTTATTTATGATTGCCTTTTATCGTTTGCCAGGCCTTTTGGCAGTGATTGCTTTGATTATTTATAGTATTGTTGCTTTAGTTATCTTTGAAGCTTGGCCAGTAACTTTGACCTTGGCTGGTGTGGCTGGTTTCATCCTTTCTGTTGGTATGGCAGTTGATGCCAATGTTTTGATCTTCGAGCGTATGCGTGAAGAGTTAAGACTAGGGAAACCACTTAGTTCAGCTGTGGAAGAAGGTTTTACTAGAGCTTGGGCTTCGATTCGTGATTCCAATGTTTCCAGCTTGATTACTTGTTTGATTTTGATCTGGTTTGGTACTAGCATTATCAAGGGATTTGCTATTACTCTGGGCATTGGTATTCTAGTCTCTATGTTTACTGCTATTACGGTGACTAGAACATTCTTGCGTTTAGTAGCTTCCAATAAGCTTAGTAAGTATTTAGGATTGTTTAATATCAAATTTAAAAAATAAAGATGATTGATTTTATTGGTAAAAGTAAATATTGGTTTTCCCTCTCAGGTTTGTTGATCCTCTTGAGTTTTATTTGTCTTGGTTTGTGGGGTTTGAATTGGGGGATAGATTTTACTGGTGGTTCTTTGATGGAATTGGAGATTAAGACCACAGCAGTAGTAGACACCAATGCCATTGCTAATATTGCCTATGAACTAGAAATCAAAGATATTAGAGTACAACCTAGTAGTGATGATATTTATTTGATCCGAATGGAGGCTATTGGGGAAGAGCTACACCAACAGCTTTTAAATAAGATTGAGACAACTTTGATTGATCCGACAGTTGAGGGACAAAGCATGATTGAACATCGTTTTGATTCGATTGGTCCGGTCATTGGCGCAGAATTGAAATCAAAAGCCTTTAGTGCTATCGCTTTAGTCCTCTTAGCTATTGTTCTCTATATTGCTTTAGTCTTTAGGAAAGTATCTTATCCTGTTGCTTCTTGGAAATATGGAATCTCAGCGATCATTGCCTTGGCGCATGATATTATCATTATTGTTGGTGTCTTTAGTTTATTGGGTCGGTTTGCTGGCTACCAGGTTGATTCACTCTTTGTGACAGCTTTATTAACAGTGATGGGTTTTTCTGTGCATGATACTATTGTTACTTTTGATCGCGTGCGTGAGAATTTATTTCACCATCAAGAATTGACTTATAAACAGATCGTTAATAAAAGTATTAATGAAACTGTTGTCCGCTCATTAAACACATCTATTACAACGCTTTTTGTTTTAACAGCAGTTTATCTATTTGGTGGTGATACGATTGAACATTTTATGCTCGCTTTGATGTGCGGTATTGTTATTGGAACATTCTCTTCAATTTTCTTAGCTAGTCCTTTGCTATATTCTTGGTTTAAGCTGAGGAAATAGACTATTACGCTAAGATTAGTCATTTTTTATATTTATGAGCCTATTTGAGCCCATATTTTTTTATTTTATACTGAATTTTAGTCAATAAGTAACTGATTAATGATTATAAAGTTGACAAGATTTTAGATGCGTGGTAATATGCATTTGACTATTTTAAAAGATTATGCTATATTAAAATTAATTTTAAACTTTAATGCAAATATATGACAGAAAATAATTATGGTATGGGAGATGGAGGAGCATCAATTCTTGATAAGGTTTTATCAAGCCAAGCTGAAGAAAATATGGCCAATTTTGATCCAGCCTCTATTCTAAGATTGCTTTTTTCAGATCTAAATGATAGAGAAAAGGACGTTATTATCCATCGTTATGGTTTGGAGGAGAAAGAAGCAAAAACTCTTGAAGAAATTGGAAAACTATTTAATGTGACTAGAGAGCGCATTCGACAGATTGAGAATTCATCAATTAAGAAGATGCGTTGTCATAGTGATTTAGAACAACAAATTAAGCCAGTTGAAGGACTGGTTTTTGATATTTTAGAGCAATATGGTGGTGTCATGAAAGAAGATAGTCTTTTTGATAAGGTTCTTAGCTACAGCACTGCCAAAAGTATCAACAAAGCCGCTACCAAGTTTATTGTTTCACAATTATTAAACAATAAATTAGAGCATATTACTAAACACTCAACGTTGCACGATAGTTGGAAATTGCCAGCATCAGAAATAGAGTTTATTGAGGAAGTGGTGGATAATCTAGTAGAGCTTTTGGGTGAGGCAGATGAGCCATTGACTAGGAGTAATCTTTTATCCGCAGTCAAGGCTAAACCATTTGCTCAAAAACATGAAGGTAAAATCCACGATGATTTATTGGAAAATGTTTTAGATTTGACCACAAAAATTGACAGCAACCCATTTGATGAGTGGGGTTTGGTTGACTGGCGATCGATCACACCAAAGAGAATGAATGATAAGATATATTTGGTGATGAAGAAAGAAGCGAAGCCAATGCACTTTACTGAAATTGCTAAAAAGATTAATGAGGCTGGTTTTGACAAGAAACAAGCTTATCCAGCAACTATTCACAATGAATTAATTCTCGATGATAAATATGTTTTAGTAGGACGTGGTATCTATGCTTTAAAGGAATGGGGTTATCAGCCAGGTGTGGTGATTGATGTCATTACAGAAGTTCTTGAAGAAGCTAGTGAACCACTTACTAAAGAAGAAATAATCAAAAGAGTCCTCGAAAAGCGAATTGTTAAAAAAAGCACCATTCAGTTGGCTTTGATGAACAAAGACAAATTTGCTAAAGTAGGACGTAATAAATATCAATTAGCTCAATAATATATTTTCTAGGTTAAGACCCCATGCAATTTTATCTAGATCTCTCATTTTTTAGTAATGCAGCTGACGCTTCTTTTCTCAGCATTTTTTGGACACTATTTATCGGTGGTGGCTGGATTTTTTTTGTTTATGTCTTTATGATTTTGATGTGGGCGCAGTGGTTGTTATATCGGCAAGGTAAATATGCGTCTAAGGTTAATTTTATTTTATTAGCGATCGATGTACCAAAAGATAATGAACAGTCTCCCAAAGCAGTTGAACATATGATGACTAACTTGGCTGGCGCTCATTCACCTTTC
Source organism: Candidatus Komeilibacteria bacterium CG_4_10_14_0_8_um_filter_37_78 (assembly GCA_002785295.1). Taxonomy (GTDB): domain Bacteria; phylum Patescibacteriota; class Patescibacteriia; order UBA1558; family UBA1558; genus UBA1558. The sequence continues at coordinate 10,153 of PFMC01000019.1, read as the reverse complement.
ACTAAGTGGGAAGAATGGTATGAGGGCGCTCATCAGCAGTCTTTTTCTTTGGAAATTGTTTCTATTGATGGTTATATTCAATTTTTGATTAGAACGCCAGATTATGCACGTGATATGGTCGAAGCAGCAGTTTATGCGCAATATCCAGAAGCTGAGATTATTGAAGTTGAGGATTATGTTACTCAAATACCTGATCATTTTCCCGACGATGAGTGGGATTTGTGGGGGTCAGAGTTAGTACTAGTGATGCCAGAAGCTTATCCTCTAAAAACCTATGTTGATTTTGAACATTCTCTTTCTCAGGAGTTGAAAGATCCTATTGCTTCATTGCTGGAGATGTTCTCGCGTATTGGTCAGGGTGAGCAAATGTGGTTTCAAATACTAGTCAAGCCAACAGACGATAGTTGGAAGAATGCTGCTCAAAAAGTAGTTAATAAATTGGCTGGCATAGCTGAACCACCAGCAAAAGTTGGTCTCTTTGGTGGTATTTGGCGAGAATTTTTAGCTTGGATTGCTGAATTTTTTAATCAACTCTTAGGAACAGAGCTCGATTTAAGCTATGGTGATGCTGCAAAGCAGGGAGAGTTTAGTAGAATGCTTTATTTGACTCCGGGTACAGTATCAACAGTGAAGCTGATTGAGAAAAAATTATCAAAACTAGGTTTTTATTGTAAAATTAGAATTGCTTATGTTGGTCGTAAAGAATTATTTCAAAAAGCTAAAAGAGTTGGTACTTTTTTTTCAGCGATCAAACAGTACAATGCGCTTAATGCCAATGCTTTGAAACCATCAAAGCCAATGACTACCAAGGCTTCCTATTTTAGAGCAAAGAAGAGGATAATTAACATTAAGAATAAATTCATTAGAGCTTATAAGTCTCGTAGTACTTGGCAGGGGATGAATACCTATATTTTGAATATTGAGGAATTAGCAACGCTTTACCACTTTCCTGCTTTTACAGTGCGAGTTCCATTGTTGAAGAAAACAGAAGCTAAGAAGGGTGAACCACCAGGTACTTTGCCCCTAGAAACTGAGATTGATTATCAAGCGGTAAAGCAGCGTGATTTGATCAAACAAGCTGACCGTAATAAAAAAGCACCAACGCAAGAGTATTTACCAGATAGTCTCAAGAACTATGATTTTGACAATGATTATTATGAGCAAAAATTTGCTGCTGAGCCACGTGCTATTAAGACAGAGCCACAACCAAACAATTTTGTAGATCAGAAGGGGAGTGATAATAAACTGCCACCGCCAAATTTACCAATAGTTGATTAAGATGATTAATAATGATGATGATCAGGTAGTTGCTTATGCACAAACCAACTATCGAAATCTAACAAAGAAATATGGTATCAAAACCAAGGATCGTCGGACCCATATGTATTTGATTGGCAAATCTGGTACTGGTAAATCAACGATGCAGGAGAATATGATTATTCAAGATATTCAAGCTGGTCGTGGTGTGGCCGTAGTTGATCCACATGGTGATATGGTCGAGAAGATTATCAATTTTATTCCGTCATATCGTATTAATGATACTATTTATTTTAACCCAGCAGATATTAATTACCCTTTTGCCTTTAATGTTTTGGAAAAGGTTGATGAAGAGCATCAACATTTGGTTGCTTCTGGCTTGATTGGTGTTTTTCGAAAGATTTGGGCAGATACGTGGGGACCTAGACTGGAATATGTGTTACGCAATGCTATCTTAGCTTTATTAGAATATCCAGATTCAACATTATTAGGGATTATGAGATTACTGGTCGACGCTGATTATCGTAAGAAAGTGATTTCTCAAGTGAAAGATCCAGTTGTTCGTTCTTTTTGGGTAGATGAGTATGAAAAATATAAGGGTGATTTTCAGGTACAAGCAATTGCTCCAATCCAAAACAAAGTTGGTGCTTTCTTGTCATCATTTCTGATCAGAAATGTTGTCGGTCAAATACAGTCAAGTATTGATTTGCGTGAGGTGATGGATAGTGGCAAAATTTTATTATTAAATTTATCAAAAGGCCGGATTGGTGAGGATAATTCAGCCCTCTTAGGGGCGATGATGATTACTAAGATTCAATTGGCAGCGATGAGTAGAGTTGATATACCTGAAAATGAGCGACGTGATTTTTATCTTTATATTGATGAATTTCAAAATTTCGCTACCGAGTCATTTGCAGATATTCTATCAGAGGCTCGTAAATATCATTTATCAATGATCTTGGCTCATCAATATCGAGCGCAATTAGATGAGAAAGTACAAGATGCTATTTTTGGTAATGTCGGTACTTTAGTTAGCTTTCGTGTTGGTGCTGATGATGCGGAATATTTGGAAAAAGAATTTGAGCCTCAGTTTACCAAGATGGATTTAGTTAATCTTAATAAATTCAATATTTACAATAAATTAATGATCGATGGTATCACTTCGCCAGCTTTTTCAGCCATTGGTTTGCCTCCAATACAACTTAGCGGTGAGAATACAGGTAATTTAGAAAAAGTCATTAATTTAACTAGAGAAAAATATTGCAAAAAAAGAGAAATTATCGAAGATAAGATTTCTCGTTGGAGTACAGCAGAATCTTTAGGTGGTGCTACAGGGGGTGATAAGAATAGTTTGGACAAAGGCTTTAAAGTGAATTGTTCTCGGTGTGGTGTTGAGACAAGTGTGCCTTTTAAACCAGATGGTCTACGTCCTTCATTTTGTCCTGATTGTTTGAAATTATTTAAGGCTGGTAAAATATCCAGGGAAGCTCTTGATAAATTTACAGCGGCAGTAGCGCCTGTAGTTCCAGCAGATAGTGCAGTCGTGCCAAAACCAGATAATAATTCAGCAGAGAGCGTAGTAGAACCTAAAGCAATTCCTGCAACTAAGGATGTTCAGGTAGAAGATAGTGGTGTTAGCTTGACTGAGGCAATCAATCAGGGTGTGACTGGTTTTAGTAGACGAAGAAAAGAAGAATAATTCACTATTCGCTTTGTTTTCGTATGATATGTTATAATATAGCTATTAAGCTATTTTTTTATGTCTCTAAAAAGTGTAATCAAAGATATTAATAATCTTAAGATACAAGGCGCTACCGCGATTGCTCAGGAGGCAATTCGTGCTTTGATTTCTGAAAGTAAGTCAGTGCGACAGGAGGGCCATCAATTTATTGTGCGAATTGAAAAAATGATCGCAGATTTATTAGCGACTCGGTCAACAGAGCCATTGATGCAGAATGGTTTGGCTTTTATTTTAGTTAAGTTGCGACAAACTAGTGCTAAACCAGCGTCAGAAATGCAGGCAATTTTAGAAAAAACTGGACTTGAATATTTGGAGTTAATTACAGATTCAACTCAGAAGATTGTTGCCAAGGGTAAGAGCCTGCTTAAAAAGAACGACAATATCTTTACTCACTGTCATTCATCTTTGGTGGAAAAGATCATCATTGCTGCTTGGCAAGATAAGAATATCGCTGTTTATAATACAGAAACTAGACCACTTTTTCAGGGCCGAATTACAGCTCAGAACTTATTAGCTCAGGGCGTTCCGACAACCATGGTTGCTGATTCAGCAGCAGATTTTCTGATTAGTAAGCATTCTGGCAAGGAGTTGATGATGAATATTATTATCCTCGGAGCAGATAGTATTTCTTGGGAAGGGAATGTCTATAATAAGATTGGTAGTTATGGCATTGCTTTGGCTGCCTGGGAAGCTAAGATCCCGCTTTATATAGCAGCTACAGCCTTAAAAATGGACGCTGACAACAAGATTCAGATAGAGTTGCGGGCATCATCTGAAATTTGGTCTCTTAAGCCAGGTAACCTCAAAATTTTGAATTTTGCTTTTGACCTGATCCCAGCGAAGTTTATTACCGGGATTATTACAGAATTTGGCATTGTTAAACCCAGTCTATTAAAAGCAAAAGTCGCCAAAAATTATTCCTGGTTATTAAAAGATTAGATCGTAATTTTCACTTTCCCGCCTGCATCGCTACTTGCCCGAAACGCTACGCATATCGTAGCGGGCGTGGTGCGAGCAAGTTCGCTTGCGAAGTATTGCGGGCAGTTAACTTTTAACTTTTGAATTTTTAATTTTAATTTATTATGTATAATCAATTCGATTTCAATTATTACGACAAAAAAATTGATCGTGAGAAATATATTGTTGCTACTTTTTCGTTTAAAGCACCAAAACTGACTTTTACCCAGGCAGTGCATGCCATTGCTGGTGAAAGCTCGATTGGTACTTGGACCAAGATTAGCGGTTTATCAGCAGCTCAGTATAAGAAATTGGCACCAAAATTGATCTGGAAAAATGAAGCAAAGCATATGGTTAGTATTGCTTATCCCTTAGCATTGTTTGAATTAAAAAATATTCCACAGTTATTATCAAGTATTGGTGGTAATGTTTTTTCAATGAAGGTAGTTACCCAATTAAGGCTTCTAGATATTGAGTTTCCAAAAGTATATATTGATTCTTTTTTAGGACCACAACATGGCATTGTTGGTATTAGAAAAATTCTAAAGATCAAGAAACGACCTTTGATTGGTTCAATTGTCAAACCAAAGGTTGGTCTGACAGCCAAAGAACATGCCCAAGCCGCTTATACTTTATGGAAGAATGGTGTTGACATTGTCAAGGATGATGAAAATTTGACCGATTTAAGTTTCAATCGTTTTAAAGTCAGGGTCAAGGAAGTGATCAAAATGAGAAAACAGGTAGAAAAAGAAACTGGACAACTGAAATTAGCAGTTATTAATATTACTGCTCCATATAATCTTGCTTTAGAAAGAGCGAAATATATCAAAAAAATGGGTGGTCGTTGTATGATGGTTGATATTGTAGCCATGGGTTGGAGTGCGATCCAGTCTTTAAGACAAGAGAATTTGGGTCTGATCATTCATGGTCATCGAGCAGGACATTCAATGTTTACCCGCAACGAAGAACATGGTATGACTATGTATGTAGTAGCTAAACTAGCAAGACTAGCTGGCATCGATCAGTTGCACACTGGAACGGTTGTTGGTAAAATGGATGGTACAAAGACAGAAGTACAAAAGATTGATGATTTTTTGAAAGAAGATTGGCTTCATTTTGATAATTTACAGAGTGATTGGAGTGAGATTAAGCCAGTGATGCCAATTGCTTCTGGCGGTTTACACCCTGGTTTATTACCAGATGTGGTTAAATATATTGGACAAGATGTAATCATCAATTTTGGCGGAGGTATTTTTGGGCACCCTGATGGTGTTGCGGCTGGGGCAAAGGCAGCTAGTCAAGCAGCTCAAGCAGTGATGAATCAGCAGACGCTTGAAGAGTTTAGTCAAACTCATGATGAATTAGCAACGGCACTTAAATTCTGGGTTAATAATTAATTTAAAAATAAGATCAATGATCTCACAATATTACTTAAAAGTTAAGAAACTGGATTTTACAACGGGTGAAGCTTTGATTGCTTTACTTAATGAAGAAGAAGCTTATCACTTTGGTATTCATGCTGGCGATAAAATTGGTTTGACCTGGCGCGGAAAGAAAACTGTCAACGTAGAAGCAAATTTATCAGATAAAAGGATTAAACCAGGTGAAATAGGTTTATATGAAGAAGTGTGGCAAAAATATCCAGTAGAAACAGGTGAGATAGTTGAGGTTAATGTTTTGGGTCGTCCTGATTCAATTCAAGCAATTAAAAAGAAATTGCTTGGCCATCATCTAAATGAGGCTGATTGTCAGGCTATTATCAATGATATTGTCAGCAATCGTATTTCCAATACAGAAATTACTTATTTTGTCGCGGCAACTTATATGTATCCTTATAATAGGGATGAATTATATTATATGACTAAAGCAGTGGCAGAGACTGGTGATACGATTCATTTTAAAGGTCAGGTTGTTGATAAGCATTCTGTTGGTGGTATTGCTGGTAATCGTACGACAATGGTCATTATCCCGATTATTGCCAGTTTGGGACTGAAAATACCTAAGACATCGTCCAGAGCGATCACATCGCCAGCTGGTACTTCTGATACAATGGAGGTTTTAGCACCAGTTACTTTTTCCATTGCTGAAACAATGGAGATTGTTAAGAAAACAGGTGGCTGTTTGATTTGGGGCGGTGGTTTCAATTTAGCACCATCTGACGATCGCATTTTGAAAGTAACATATCCATTATCTCTTGAACCTTATGATAAAATGATTGTTTCCGTGATGGCTAAGAAAGTCTCGACTTCAGTTAATTGTTTGATTATTGATATGCCTGTAGGAGAAACAGCCAAGATTCCAGATATGGCTACTGCCATTGATCTAGAAAAACGCTTTGTTTATGTAGCCAAACAATTTGGTATTAAGATTAAAGTATTAAAGACCAAGGGTATAGATCCTATTGGTCATGGTATTGGACCAAGTTTAGAAGCGCGAGATGTTCTTAGGGTGTTGCAACGTAAGGATAATAGACCTCTTGATTTAGAAGAAAAATCTGTGCGTTTGGCAGGCGAACTGTTAGAATTGGCTGGCAAAGCTAGTAAGGGCAAAGGCAAGAAAATGGCTCAGGAAGTATTAGAGTCAGGTCAAGCTTGGAAAAAAATGCAAGAAATCATCAAAGCTCAAGGTGGTAAATTTAAAGTTGATTCAGAGGATATTACTATTGGAGCAGTCAAGCACTATGTTGATGCACCGCGATCTGGTAAAGTAATCAAAACTAATAATAAGAACATTAACACCTTGTGTCGCATTTTAGGTGCACCAAAGGAAAAATTGGCTGGTATCTATCTTAATATTGAATATGGGGATAAAGTTAAGAAAGGGGAGCGTATGTTTACTCTTTATGCTCAGAATGAACAGAGAATGGCTTTAGCCAAAGTAGCGCTTGAAAAGACAGAGATATTTACGATAAAATAGTTTATAATAAGAGACCAGGGCTCTTGCATGAGTCCTGGTTTTTAAATTGTCTCAGTTTGACAGCATCTTATCTATCGTTTATAGTACAGCTATCAGGTCGCTCTAATTAGTGACCTTTTTTGTATATTTATTCTTGTCAGATGGTAAATGCTTTTTAATAATTATGAAGGTTTTTAATGAAGTCCAAGTAGTTGAAAGTCTCCATTTAGCAGCTAAAAGAGAAAAGATTAGGGAAGGAACCGGGACTCTATATAGAGTCCCGGTTCCTAACGGTCAAAATGAAAATATATTTTTTTCAGAATTATTTTGATTGAGGATTAATAAGTTTCGGATTGGGCGAGTATTTACGATTACTAATTTTCCAGTTATCCACAAACTGACCAATTCCTTCATTGGCCAATTTATTACTTCTTCTGGTCCCAGTTTGAGACCATTTCAGGACAGATTCAAAACTAAGCTTATAGCGGTTACGCACCACTACATAGCCTATCTGCCCTTGCTTTATCGCCTGTCTTATGGTCTTAGTCGAGACACCGAATAATCGGGCAGATTCTGAGATTGATAGTCTAATCATACATATATTCTAGAATATTCTATACTTTATTATACATTATTGGCTAATTCTTGACAAATATTCGTATCTGTGCTAATTTATAGCCTGTATTATTTTACTTTAAAAGCAGTCTATTATATATCACCAAATAGCCCTTATCCTAGCTTTTTATGGCTATTTTTATTATAATTAGCAACATTATTATATCTTGTAACAATACTAACTTACAGACGTCTTAAATTATGAGCAGAGAAGAATTGACAGATAAAATACTAGTGATCAAAGCCAGGCTCGGTGATAAACAGGCCTTTGCTAGTATTTATAATAAATATGTTAGTAAGCTCTACCGTTTTGCTTATTACAAAACAAGCAGTAAAGAACTTGCTGAAGATATTGTTAGCCAGACTTTTCTTAAAGCTTGGGAGAGAATAGTAGTTGGTGGACAGATCAGATCTTTACAAGCATTGCTCTATAAAATTACAAGAAATCTGATCATTGATTATTACCGTTCAAAACAAAGTACAGAAGTTTCACTAGAATATGATTTAGGGGAAAAGGATGAACCACGACAAGAATTACACGCCAATATTGATCAAGACCTGATCAAGCAGGCAGTATCTAGTATTGAAAATTCTGATCATAAAGAAATTATTATTTTACGTTATATTGAAGATTTAAGCATTCGTGAGATTGCTAAAATCCTAGATAAGTCTCCGGGTAATGTTCGAATCGTTTGTCATCGAGCTATTACTGAACTTAAAGAGAGATTAAAAGATTATCGATAATGACCTCTAATATTGAAACACAATTGAATAAACTAAAAGGCACTAGCCCAGATCAAGCTTGGGTGATGTCTTGTCGCGAACGTCTATTGTCTCAGATTGATACAGATCAGTTGTCTTTTAGTAAAAGAATTGGTTTGAATCTAAATATGGGGATGAGTAGATTGGTGTATGCTCCAGTGAGAGCGCTAGTGATTATTTTATTGGTAGTATTTGGGTTTAGTACATCATTTATGGCCAAGGCAAGTTTGCCTGGCGATTTTTTATATCCGGGTCGGATTGTGATTGAGGAAATTGAAGTGATGCTAGCTACTTCACCAGCCAAGAAGGCAGAAGTACACAACAAACACGCAGAGAAGCGATTAGCTGATATTCAGAAATTATCTGCGACAGAGGTAGAAGCGAAAGATTTACAAGGAGCAATCAAGAGATTGGAACAAGACTTAGCAGCAGCAGCTAGTTCTTTGGACATTGCCACGGTTGAAGAAGGTCAGAATTTAGATAATATTGCCATGGATATCACTGATAGTGTAGTGGCTACCATTGATTATCTTGATCAGACCAAGGAAGATATCATTTCTCAAGACGATCATGATATTTTAAATCAAGTTTTGGCAGCGACAGCTAATATTGAAGATAAGACATTAAGCCTTTTGGTCAGTATGTATGAAAGAGACGAGATTACAGCTGAAGAAACTTTGAATAAGTTCATTGCCATTATTGATAGCCAGTTATTAAAGGTTAGTGAAAAAGTTCAGACTTTAGAGTCACAGACGACAATTATGGAAGGAGCTGACTTACAAAACCTTGATTGGACCAAAGTTTATACTGATATCCGACAAGCCTCAGTTTTATCAAGTCAGGCTAAACAAAGCTTTGACAATAATGATTATGTGCAGTCATTTAGTGATCTGACAAAGATCAAACAAATTATCAGCTCAATTGAAGAGTTGATTAGTACTATTAACATTGAACAGGTTTTATAAGTGATTCAGTAGCAGAGTATTGATGTATTTTGCTACTGGCTTATTTAATAAGCCATTAACCAAGCAATAACCCCTTTAAGGGGGGATTGTATAAGCTTATTAGTCATTTTATTTTTCAACTACTGACTGTTAAGGCACTTTGGATGTTGATAAGAAAGGTCGAGACGTATAAACTCGTCATTATCATCATTGAAAGCATGTATCCATTTTATGGGTTTACTTTAAGAGACAGGAAAGATAGTGGCTTTTAAGTATTTAAGGAGAATTAATTAATATGGCAAATTTTGCTAAAAACATGTTTGTTATCGCCATTACTGTAGCAACAGTTGCTACTTTTGGACTAGGCTTCGTTGCTCCACAAGTTGCACAAGCAGCTGGTGTAGGATCTTTAGTAAAGGGTCCAAACAGTGACGCTGTTTACTACATTGGTGATAATTCAACAAAATATATATTCCCTGATGCAAAAACCTATTTCTCATGGTATTCAGATTTCAGTGGTGTCGAACTTTTGACAGTTGCTGAACTTGATACTTATGCAGACGGCGGTTCTGTCTTGTATCGTGCGGGTACAAAACTTATCACTCACCCAAACACCAATAAAGTTTATGTTGTTGAGCCAAGTGGTGCTATTCGTTGGATTACTAGCGAAGAAGTAGCAGCTGGTCTTTATGGCGCAAGCTGGGCAAGTAGGGTTAATGATATTTCAGAAGTTTTCTTCCCTTTCTATACAGCAGGGGCAGATTTGACTTCAGCTACTGATGTTCCTAATGGTTCATTGGTAATGTTAGATGGTGAAAATACTATCTACTTAATTGATGGTAGTACAAAGCGACCTTTCGCATCCATGGATGTTTTAATAGCCAATGGTTATGATGCTGACTATGTTTTGACAGTATCTGATCTTAGTGCCTTCTCAGACGGTACTTCAATTGGCGCAGCTGAGAGCTCTCTCATGGATGTA
>PFMC01000007.1 GCA_002785295.1 Candidatus Komeilibacteria bacterium CG_4_10_14_0_8_um_filter_37_78 | reverse complement strand
AATGCTTAAATATGAGGATAAATTAGGCTGATTTGATAGGGGTATGACATTTCTATTTTGCTCAAGTATGACATTATCATATTGCTTTAACAAGTTTTTGATATTTATTGACATTCTGTCAGTGATATGGCAAGATAGCGGGACCAGAACTATACAGAACTGGCCAAGGCAATTAGTAATAAAGATATGACTATTTTAATTACGGGAGGGGCAGGATTTATCGGCTTTCATGTTGCTCAGAAGCTTTTGGATCAGGGTAACAATATTATCATTGTAGATAACTTCAATTCTTTTTATGATCCCCAATTGAAGATCAATAGAATAAAAAAATTAGCTAGCGTTTATAAAAATCTACGAGTGATTAAAGCAGATATTGAAGACTTCTCTATGATGGAGAAGATTTTTAATAAGTTTAAGATAGATAAGGTTTGTCATCTAGCTGCTCACTCTGGCGTGCGAGATTTTATGGACAATATATTTATTTATCAAACAACAAATAGTCATGGTACGCACAATGTCTTTGAGGCAGCTCGGTGTGCTAATGTGAAAGACATTGTCTTTGCTTCTACGGCCGGTGTTTATAATGACAGCACAGAACCAGCACGAGAAACTAACAAAGAAGACAAGCCAAACTCTTTATATGCTGCTAGCAAGAGAGCAAATGAACATTTAGCCTATACTTATCACAAACTATTTGGTATGAAATTTACTGGGCTAAGGTTTTTTAATGCTTACGGGCCATGGGGTCGGCCAGATTCAGCTTTGTTTTTGTTTACCAAGAAGATAGTTAATGATGAACCAATCGATGTTTATAATAATGGTAATATGTATCGAGACTTTACTTATGTTGAGGATATTGTGCAGGGAGTGGTGGCAGCCTTAAAGAAGTCCTGTGCTTATGAAATTATTAATCTAGCACGTGGCGAGACCGTGAAATTAACTGACTATATTTCAGAGATAGAGAAAAACCTTGGCAAGCGCGCAACTAAACATATGATGCCTTTACAGCTAGGTGATCCAATCAATAGCTTTGCTGATATTAGTAAAGCAAAGAAGCTCTTGAATTTCCAACCCAAAACCTCTGTAAAAAAGGGAATTAAAAAATTTGTTGATTGGTATCTGGATTATTATAATGTTGATATGTAATAGGTGATATGTGTAGTTAGTTGTTTTTTAAGATAGTGGGCAGTGCTCACTTTTTTGTTATAATAAGTTTATGAATAAAGTGATTGTGGCTGGGATAGATGAAGTTGGTAGAGGTGCTTGGGCTGGTCCAATTGTGGCTGCCGCTGTAGTCTTTCTTAAACCAAATAAACTCAAAGTTGTTGATTCGAAACAACTTAACTTTGCTCAGCGCGAGAAATTATCAAAAGAAATTAAGCGGCGCGCTGTGTGGAGTCTAGGCATTGTTTCAAGTTTTGATATTGATCGGCTTGGTTTACAAAAAGCCAATATCCTGGCCGCACAGCGCGCCGCAAATAATTTACCAATCAAACCAGACTTGTTTAAAGTTGATATGATCCGTAAGTTCACCCATCCGATTGATTTCGAATTAATCATTAGGGGAGATTCTAAGGTCAGAGAAATAAGTGCGGCTTCAATCATTGCCAAAGACCATCGCGACAAGATGATGATTGAGTTGCATCAGCACTATAAGCATTATCGTTTTGATTTACATAAGGGTTATGGCACAGAATTGCACCAACAGTTGTTAAAGCAATATGGGGCCAGTGTTCTACACAGAACATCTTTTGCACCAATAGCAAGGTTGACAAGTTAAGGCAATCTGTTAAGTTATGGTTGTCAAAGGAAAGAGAGGAGACAAAAATGAGCTTTTTAAGGCAAGCGCCAGTACAGAAACAGCAAGAGAAATCAACGCAGATTATCGCTTTGATTGGCGGTGCAACAGACACAATTTTTCCCGAGTTAGCCCATTATTTATTATATGATAGCGGGGCTAGAGAGGCGGCGAGAGGTGTGGTGGCCATTCGCAAGCTAGAAGAATTTCGTTCTTTCATAGATTTTATTTTTTGTGAGATGTTTCCTCAGTATTTGGAGCCTTGTTTTTTGTATTATCAGGACAAAGGCCCTACTTTGAAGAATATTTTAACAGAAGAAGAAATCAAGGAATTTGATCGTCTTTTGATCACCGCTTGCAAATTGGCAACTGTTTATTTCAACAAGCAAGAAGGGGTGCGGTGGTCTGATCTATTAGAATTAGTGAGCAAAAAGTAACAAAAAAAGCTGGCCCAAGGTCAGCTTTTTTTAATAATTAAAGTCTGATATAATATAAAGGTAATCATTAATTTTATAGTCATGACAAATAATGGTGTTGGTAACACACAATTAATGGACCCAGAACATATTCTAAAGGAAGACTTGCGCCTTGATTTTGGTGCCAAAGTTGCTGACTTGGGTTGTGGTTCGATGGCATATTTTACTATTGCAGCAGCTAAAATAGTGGGCAATGACGGTCTTGTCTATGCCGTTGATATTCAAAAAGAGGTTTTGTCTTCAGTAGAGTCTAAGGCCAAATTGGAAGGGCTGCTTAATATTCGTACTGTTTGGAGCAATCTAGAATTAGCCGGCGCCACCAAAGTGCCAGAAGAGATGAACTATGTTTTTTTGAACACAGTATTGTTTCAGAATACTGAGCATCAGAAATTATTTCAGGAAGCATACCGTTTATTGAAGACGGGTAGTAAACTATTGGTTGTGGAGTGGGTGCCACAAAACACAGCCATTGGCCCAGCAGTTGAGAAAAGATTGTCTGCTGAAAAGGTGAAGCAGTATGCTAGTGCCTTGGGACTGAAGTTGGAAAAGGAGTTTACGGCTGGCCCGTATCATTATGGTCTAATTTTTATTAAATAGTTTTATGTCCAATTGGTTTAAAATAGACTATCTTTTTACGAATCACATGCCGTTAATTTCAACGGCAGTTTTAAGAATCGCCGTATTATTCTATTTGGCTTTTTTTGTTTTGGCAGTTGTTTTATCCATTATGAAAAGAAATAAGAAATTTGATAAATACTTTACACTCTTAATGCAAAAGATTGCTAACCTAGCTCTATCTTTTAGTATTATTGGTATGATTTTATTGTTCTTCCGTCACCAATTGGTTCCATATTTAGGAATGAGAGGTTGGACTTTGATCTGGTGGTTGATTTGTCTAGTATGGTTTGTTTATGTTTTGAAGTATTGGACGATTGTCATTCCTGCTAAACGAAAAGAGCTGCAAAAGAAAAGAGAAAAGGAAAAATATTTACCATAAAATATAATTTATCGATACAACCCCGTCGTTTGATGGGGTTTTTTGTTTGATGTGTCAAAGCAATATGATAATGTCATACTTGAGCAAAATAGAAATGTCATACCCCTATCAAATCAGCCTAATTTATCCTCATATTTAAGCATTTA
>PFMC01000029.1 GCA_002785295.1 Candidatus Komeilibacteria bacterium CG_4_10_14_0_8_um_filter_37_78 | reverse complement strand
AGAAATATTGACCACTATATTGCCAAAATTACTTTAGCCTTTTTACCACTGATTTGGATACTAAACTATCACACTAATTGACGGGGAGCCAGCACTTGATCATTTGAATTTGATTTCCAATTCTGATGCACATAGTTTACCAAACCTTGGGCGTGAAGCGAATATTATGGAAATTGAAGAAATATCATATAGTGAAATCAAGGAAGCAATACAAAACAAGAAGTCTGGAAAATTAATAAAGACAATTGAGTTTCATCCAGAAGAAGGTATTTACCATTATGATGGTCATCGTAAGTGTGGAGTTTGTTTAGCACCTGAAGAAACAAAAAAGAAAAATTGTATTTGTCCGCAGTGTGGAAAGCCATTAACTTTAGGCGTTGCTTATCGTATTGACGAATTGTCAGATAGAAATAAAAAAGATATCCACAGTCTCAGTGAATATGTTAGTATAGTTCCTTTGCAAGAATTAATTGCGGAAGTATTGGCTGTTAATAAATTATCAAAAAAAGTTCAGACAATTTACGAAGATTTAATTAACAAAGGAAAAAGTGAATTTAATATTTTATTAAATCTTTCAACAGAAGAATTAAAAAAGATTGTGGATCCTTTTATGTTAGAAGCTATTTTACGAATGCGTTCTGGTAAAATATATTTGCATCCGGGTTATGATGGTCAATATGGGGTGGTAAAAATATTTTCTGATCAAGAGAGGATCAATCAACAACAAAAATTGATATAATAAAACATTATAAAACAAACTAAAAATTCCGATAAAACCGGAATTTTTAGTCTCTCTCTGACTTAAGTTAGAGAAATTTGCTATTTTAGAAAAAAATCAATTTTTATTTTTTCTTTCTTTTAGCAGGTTTTCTCTTTTTAGCTACTTTTTTCTTTGGAGCAGCTTTTTTCTTAGCTACTTTTTTCTTTGGAGCAGCTTTTTTCTTTGGAGCAGCTTTTTTCTTAGCTACTTTTCTTTTTCTTACTGGCATATTATCACCTCCTCTCGGATTAGTATAAATAAAAATAATTTATATCTATATTATACAACTTTTTGACGACATAAACAATAAATGTTTTAGAAAATTTATTTTTTTTGATTTATTTTTATCCAAACTTTTTTAAAATATGGAATTGTCGCTGTTGATAAAACAAAAGCAAGCGCTGGAACAATTGAATTGATAAATGGTTTTGGGAGTTCAGCCATGTAAAAGAAAATAATAATGACAATATAAGTTAAAATAACAATAATTATTTTTCTTGTCAGACTTGTTTCCCAAGACTTATTCATTTCGACCCTTCTATTGTGTTCGTTTATTTTGTTTATTTCATTTTGTAAGCTCTCTAGGGTCGGCATAATATTTTTATTAGTAATTATATGTCAATTATACTTTAAACTAAACAAAAAAAGAACTTAATAGTTCTTTTTGTAAATGACCCGCCATCCATAGCTTGCCATTTTGAATATTACTATTTCATTAAGGATGTGTAATGCCCTATTTGCTCCAAGGCTTCAATAGGTCATCCTTCGCTTGCGAAGGATGGTGGGCGCTGAAGGGATCGAACCCTCGACCTCCTCGGTGTAAACGAGGCGCTCTAACCAGCTGAGCTAAGCGCCCACGTCGTAGTCGATGCTCGTCATTTCGCGCTTCAGATCAAGTCTGAATCGTTCCATTTAACTCACATCGCCTACTCCTCTTCGATCCCGTCAAACGGGATCGAGAAAGAATGGGCTAAATCAAATTATTAATTGATGCTTGACCCATCAGATGGGTCTCGCCATTTCGCGCTTCAGATCAAGTCTGAATCGCTCCATTTAACTCACATCGCCTACTCCTCTTCAATTCTACTTACGTAGAATTGAGAAAGAGATGATTACTCGGTGTTGATAATACCACTGTATTAATATTTTAATATCTATTGAATACTTTACCGATTGTTCCTTCTAAAAAACCATCAGATTGTTCAGTAACCATCAAAAGACCAAAGAAGATGATTACTAAACCAAGTAGTTTGTAGAATAATCTGCTACCACCTTCTGTGCCAAGATATTTCTCTGTAAATGCAACGCGACCAAAAAATCTGAATAGGGGTTCTGTCTTCCAGATAATTAGTACGCCCCCTGCTAATAATAATAAACCAATAATAATTTTCATATTTTTTTAGGCTATTTGTTTTTTTCTACGTAAGCGTAGGATGGTGGACCCGACTGGATTCGAACCAGCGACCCCCTGCTTGCAAAGCAGGTGCTCTAGCCAACTGAGCTACGGGCCCTCGTCGTAGTCGATGCTCGTCGTTTCGTGCTTCAGATCAAGTCTGAACCACTTCACTCAAGCTCGCATCGCCTACTCCTCTTCAATTCCGCTTGCGCAGAATTGAGAAAGATATAATTACTTGTTGTTAATGAGATATCTCTTCAGTTAGTTGTTATTTACTATGCTGATATCTTCAAAAAGTTATCAATTGATGCTCGACCCGTCTGACGGGTCTCATTATTTCGTGTCTATGAACAAGTCATAATCACTCCACTTAGCTTGCATCGCCTCTTCCTCTTCGATCGAGCTCAGCTCGGTCGAGATTTATTTTAATGAAATAAGTCTTAGCTTTGTATGGTAGTAACTGGTGCCCAGGGCGGGACTTGAACCCGCACGCTAATGAATAGCCTAGGCCCTCAACCTAGTGTGTATACCAATTCCACCACCTGGGCTATTGTTTAAATAGTTTTTCTGTTAATCGCTTCTTGTAGTTTCGTAAGAAGTATAGTTTTGATCGGCGTACTCTAGCTTCTCTAACAATTTCAATTTTAGCGATATTTGGTGAAAATATTGGAAATATTTTTTCTACCCCAAAACCATTTGATATTTTTCTCACAGTAATAGTGCTTCCTATTTCTGTACCATGTTTAAGCGCAATAATTCTGCCTTCAAAAACCTGAACTCTTTCCTTTAGTTCACCCTTAGCATTTGTTTCGCGAATAGTTTGGTGTACTTTAATGGTGAGACCTGGTTTTAAGTTTAATGAAGTAGGATCAAATTTTTCTTCTTTGGTCTTTTCTTTGGTAGTATCTTCTTCTACCTCAGGTTTAATTTCATTCTTTTCTTCAACAGCCTTCTCGACGTTTTCTTTAACCGCCTGGTCATTAGCAACTGGTTTAGTGTTATTATTATCAACTTCACTTATTGTGTCAGCTGGAGTATTTGCTTGTTTTTCTTCTGTCATAATGAATTAATTAGTTTTTAGTGCCCTCAGTATTCTATCGAAAATTGGGGGTATTGTCAAGTCCTGTCATTAATAATGTCACAGCAATATGATAATGTCATACTTGAGCAATTTAGAAATGTCATACCCCTATCAAATCAGCCTAATTTATCCTCATATTTAAGCATTTAATCAAATGCCCGGATATGAGGATAAATTCCAAATTT
>PFMC01000085.1 GCA_002785295.1 Candidatus Komeilibacteria bacterium CG_4_10_14_0_8_um_filter_37_78 | reverse complement strand
TTTTTAGCTATGAGTTGAGAAACTCTCATTTTAGGCTAATCTTACCACTGCTTTTAGGTTTTCCACCACACTAATTATTATAGAGCCAATAGTCTTTGACGGAACACGCAAAAAATATTATAATTAACACAACTTATGAAAGAATTTCGAACAGATAAAGCACAGGATTTTATTGATCAAAAAGTCACCCTCAAAGGCTGGGTGGCTAATTTTCGTAGTAGTGGAAAAATCAGCTTTTTACAGCTGCGAGATGGCTATGGGTATATTCAGGGCATTGCTAGCGAAAACGACTTAGAAAAGGCAGTTTGGGACAAAATTCAGGGTCTTTCTGTGGAATCCTCGGTGATTGTTCAGGGTACTATCAGTAAACATCCAAAAAAGGAAGAATATGAGCTACAAGTGTCAGCTCTTGAGATTGTCCAATTAGCTGCTGAGTATCCAATTGGTAAGAAAGAGCATGGTCCTGATTTTTTACTAGATAATAGACATTTGTGGTTACGTTCTAGTAAACAGGTAGCGATTCAGAAAATTCGCAATACTATTATCAATGCCATCTATGAATTTCTTAATAAGGATGGGTTTATTAAGATTGATTCACCAATTTTGACACCAAATGCTTGCGAAGGCACTACAGAATTATTTGAAATAGATTATTTTAAAGAACGCAAAGCCTATCTGTCTCAATCTGGCCAACTATATTTAGAAGCTGCGATTATGGCACATAGCAAGGTTTTTGACTTTGGTCCTGTATTCCGTGCAGAAAAATCTAAGACTAGAAGACATTTGACAGAGTTTTGGATGATGGATGCTGAAATGGCTTGGGTAGAACATGAAGATAATTTGAAGGTTCAAGAAGAATTAATCTCATTCATTGTTGCTAAGGTACTCGAGATAAATCAGACTGAATTAAATATTCTAGAAAGAGATCAAGAACCACTTAAAAAAATTAAAGCACCATTTGTTCGGATGACTCACGCCGAAGCAGTGACTAAACTGCAAAAACTTGGCTCAGATATTAAAGAGCATGATGATCTTGGTGGTGATGATGAGACTTTACTGACCAGTGATGTTGAAGCACCAGTTTTTGTTATTCATTGGCCAGCAGAGATTAAGGCTTTCTATATGAAAAGAAATGATCAAGGCTTAGCCCTTTGTGATGATTTAATAGCTCCAGAAGGATTTGGTGAGATTATTGGTGGTTCACAAAGAGAAGATGATTACGACGAGCTGTTAAAGAGAATTAAAGAACATAAATTACCAGTAGATCAATTTCAATGGTATTTAGATTTACGTCAGTATGGTAGTGTGCCGCATTCAGGTTTTGGTATTGGCTTGGAAAGACTGGTTGGCTGGCTGTGTGGTATCAAACATGTCCGGGAGACAATACCATTTCCAAGAATGATCAACAGACTTAATCCGTAGCAGTTTTAGTCATTCTGGAACGTATCGAGCTTAGCTCGAGTAGTGATAGAATCTAGACTCTATCGCAGGCTCCAGAGTGACGTGATTTAAATGATTAGTAGACTTAATTCTTAATTATAATAACTATGGCAGGTGAACAAACTTTTGGTCAAGAAAGATTAAATTCAAATTTAGAAAAAACAGAGAGTGTATTAACAAGAGATACTCTAGAAAGGATGAAAATAGGCTTAATAGATCAAATGAAAGAGGGAAATGTCGAAAAAGATGATTTGGAGGAAATTATTAGTGTGGCAACAGCAGCCTTAGAAAAATTAGGTTAATATACATAGCTAAATATTATGAAAAGAATAAAAACAACAGAGACAGTAAATCAGGAGGGAAAAGAAGTTTTAATCAGTGGCTGGGTCAATGCTAGACGTAATATGGGTAAGATTGCTTTTCTTGATGTCCGTGATCGTTTTAGTATGATCCAAGTAGTAGGCGTACCAGATGAACTAGACGCTAATTCAAATGAGAATTTGGCTAAGATCAGGCCAGAGTTTGTTGTTGCTATTAAAGGGATGGTCAATAAAAGAGGCGAGAAGCAGATTAATAAAGATTTACCAACAGGTACTATTGAGATTCTGGCCAAGGAAATTATCATTTTGAACGAATCAGAAACGCCACCATTTGAAATTGTCAACGAAGATCGTCAGGCTAATGAAGAATTACGTTTGAAATATCGTTATTTGGATCTTCGTCATGAGCGAATGAAAAATAATATGATCATGCGGTCAAAAGTTTTGCATTTTCTGCGTGACTATTTGCAGCAACAAGATTTTGTAGATATTCAAACTCCTATTCTTTCTAAATCTACACCAGAAGGCGCGCGCGATTATCTTGTACCCTCTAGGCTACATCAGGGCAAATTTTTTGCTTTACCGCAAGCACCGCAACAGTACAAACAATTATTAATGATCGCTGGCTTAGAAAGATATTTTCAGATCGCGCCGTGCTTCAGAGATGAAGATGCGCGCGCCGATCGTAGTCCAGGAGAATTCTACCAGCTAGATATGGAAATGTCTTTTGTAACTCAAGAAGATATTTTGATTTTAGTAGAAGAGATGTTTACAAAACTAGTGAAAGAATTATATCCAGATAAGAAAATCACCGAGACTCCATGGCCAAGAATTGATCATCAAGAAGCAATGGAGAAATATGGTAGTGATAAGCCAGATCTTAGAAAAGACAAAAATGATCCCAATGAACTAGCTTTTGCCTGGATTTTAAACTTCCCACTTTTTGTTGAGCAAACTGAAGAAGATCATTTTTATGGAGCAGGTGATAAATGGGCGCCGTCTCACAATATGTTTACTGCTCCTCATGAAGAGGATTTAGAATTGCTAGACAAGGATCCTGGCAAAGTCAGGTCATATCAACATGACTTAGCTTTGAATGGTTTTGAACTTGGTGGTGGGGCAATTCGTATTCATGATATGAAGATTCAAGAAAAAGTTTGGGATTTGATTGGTTTTGATGCGAAACAAAAAGAGCAGTTTCAACATTATTTTGAAGCTTTTAAATATGGTGTTCCGCCACACGGTGGGATAGCTCCTGGGATTGAACGATTGATGATGATTTTACAGGGAGAGAAAAATTTAAAAGAAGTGACAGCTTTCCCATTGACTTCAGACGGCCGTGATCCTTTGATGGATAGTCCAGCTGAAGTCAGTAAAGAACAACTAAAAGAATTAGGCTTAGATATAGTTTCTGAGATTAAGTAGTATTTACAGAATGAAACGAAGAGCGACGAATGATCGCTGCAATTTTGGAAGGGTTAAATTGTTAAATAGTTGTATTATATCAACTTAACAATTTAGCCATTTAACCATTTAAATTTGATAATTATGTTTCATGAAAGACATTCAAGAACAATAGCAAAGTCTATTACGTGGCGTATTATTGCTTTTGCATCTACTGTGATTGTAGTTTATTGCTTAACCCTTGATTGGGAAACGTCTTTGTATCACTCAGTCATTATACATGCGGTTAAGACCGTTTTGTACTATATCCATGAGCGTGCTTGGAATGCATCAAATTTTGGACAGGAAATAAGAAGTCACTAATAACAATATGCGCTTATCAAATCTGCAGAAGAATATTTTACGTCAGGTTTGGGGGAGTAAGAAACCAAAAGTTCAGCGAGGCAGCTTTTTGAGTTTTTATAAAAAGGAACAAAAAATACCAAATAAAATATTACAAACCAAGATTATTACCAAAAGTTTAGAGCGTTTGATCGAAAAGGGTTTACTGACTGGCTTTGGTGAACGGACACAGTATAAGTGGTTTATCAAAGAGGTAAAATTTACACCCAAAGGAAAGAGAGAAGCGATCAAGCTTTTAGGAGTACAAACAACATTGCCATTCAAAAAGAGAAGCATTAAATAATAAGTATCAAATACTAAACTTTTAACTTTTTACTTTTAACTTTTTACTTTTAAATTAATTATATGCCCATCAACAAAACATTAATAAAAAAATTAGATGCTTTAGGTATCAAATATGATATTGTCGAACATCGTAAAGTTTTTACCGCTTATGATGCCGCTCAGACCATGAAGAAGAAAGTAGACGAGATCGTAAAGTCTTTATTAGTCAAAGCTGGCGGTACATACTATTTGATTCACGTGCCAGCGAGCAAGAATATTGATTTAAAAAAGCTGGCTAAGACCTTGGACGTTAAGAAAGTTACTTTTCCAACAGAAAAGGTTGTTACTAACGCTTTAAAGATCAAGCCAGGTTCTTTAACAGCCTTTGGTTTTGCTCATAAAGTGCAGACAGTCGTTGATAAGAGCCTGACCAAAGCTAAAAAGGTTATTTTTTCATCTGGTAGTTTGACTGAAAGTATTGAGATGAATATTAAAGAATTTTTGAAAACTGATGATGTTAAAATAGGTTCGTTTTCTATTGCTAAGAAATTACCAAAGGTCAAGAATGTCAAAGCAAAACCAAAGAAAAAAACTACACCAAAGAAAAAAGTTGCTCCAAAAAAGAAGAAATAATATTTAAATTGTTAAATTGTTGCTTTAACCATTTAACCGTATAGCCATAATCAATAGTTATGTACCAAATAAAAATAGAAAAATTTGAAGGTCCGTTGGATTTATTATTGCAGTTGATCGAAAGTCAGAAAATGGAGATTACAGAAGTATCTTTGGCGAAAGTTACTGATCAGTATGTTGAGTATATTCATCAAGCAACAGTAATCAATCCAGAAGAGATAGCTGATTTTTTATTAGTCGCCGCAAAATTATTATATTTAAAATCAAAGGAAATTTTGCCAGAGGCTATTTGGGACGAAGAAGATGAGATTGATTTGGCCAAGCAGTTAAAGATTTATAAAGAGTATCATGAGGCTAGTAAGATTTTGGACAAAATGGCCAAGGTTCAGAATTTTACCTATTCACGCATCACACCATTCAAGAAAAAATTGGAAGTTGGTTTTTATCCACCACAAAATTTACAACTAGCAGCAATGAAAGAGATGTTTAGCAATGCTTTGTTAAGACTAGAGCCCATCATTAGTATTCCTAAGAGCATTATCGAAAAAACAATCACTATCACGGAGAAGATTAATGAGATCAAATTATTTATTAAACAAAGTATAGCTACAGATTTTAAAAAAATACTTGGTAAGGGATCAAGAGCAGATGTGGTGATCAGTTTTTTAGCAATGCTAGAATTGATCAAGCAGAGAGATATTGAAGTTGAACAAGAAGGCTTATTTAATTCTATTACTATTAAGAAGGCAATAAATTAACATGAAGAATCAAGAAATAAAAAATAAAATAGAAAGCATTCTTTTGGTGGCTACCAAACCTTTGAAAATTTCAAAAATCAATGATTTATTGCCGGGAGTGAAAAAAGAACAAGTTGCCAAGGCTGTCGAAGAACTACAGACTAAATACAACCATGAAGAGAGTGGTTTGAGAATCATTGAGAATCGGGGCGTAATTCAGTTGACGACGAGTCCTGACAGCGCTGATGTGACAAAGCAATTTGTCAAAGATGAGACAACGGGTGAACTAACCAAGCCCTCTTTAGAAACCCTAACCATTGTTGCTTATCGTCAACCAATTACCAAAGCAGAATTGGAACAGATTCGTGGCGTTAATTGTAGTATGATTTTACGCAATTTAATGATTCGTGGTTTGGTGAGAAGAAAAGAGAATAAGCAATCTCTGACTACTTATTATTCTGTGACAGTAGAGTTTTTGAAATTTTTGGGTATTAATAGAGTTGAAGAATTACCAGATTATGCGAAATTAAATGATAATATTAATCTCAAGAAATTATTAGATCCGAATTATGACGATTCTATTGTGATCGAGGAAAAATCAGAAACAGAGCCAGTGATTGATGAGACTGTAGATATTGAAGAAATTGATGATGCGCCAGCAACAACCTTATCAGTAAATGTTTATCATTGATGCGTTTACAAAAATTCCTATCACAAGCAGGTGTTGCTTCTAGAAGGCAAGCCGAACAAATGATTGCAGCTGGCAAGGTTGAAGTCAACGATGAAATTGTCGATCAAATGGGTGTTCAGGTTGATCCAACCATTGATCATATTAAAGTAAATCACAAAATAGTAAAGTTGTCAGAGCAAAAAATTTATTTGATGGTCAATAAGCCTGTGGGGGTCATTACTACCTGTTATGATCCACAACAAAGAGAAACAATCTATCATTATTTACCTGAAGAATATGACAGCTTATTCCCAGTGGGTAGATTGGACAAAGATACTTCAGGATTGATTCTCTTGACCAATGATGGTGATCTAGCTCAAGAATTGACACATCCTAGCTTTGAACATCAAAAGGAATATTTAGTGAAAATTAAGGGTGAAGTTGAGGCGGGATTTATGCGCAGAATGAAAGAAGGAGTAGGGTTGGAAGAGGGTATAGCCAGGGCAGATGAAGTTGAGCGGGTTAGTCCGGATAGTTTTACCATTATTCTTCATCAAGGTTGGAAAAGACAAATCAGGCGCATGGTTCAAGCTTTGAATTATCATGTTTTGGAGCTGAAAAGAATACGGATTAATAAATACAAGATTGAACAACTTGGTGATGAAGATTATAAATTAATCTCTAGAGAGGATATTATGTAAATGTTTTGGGAGTTTATTTTGAATTTGGGTTTACTATGGAGTTTAGTAACAGTACCGGTTATTAGTTCTTATGCAGCTATCAATATTGCTAATGATGGCGTTGATTATCATCAGTATCTTTCAACAGAACAATATTTACCAACCAAGGTTATCAATGATTCTCTTGGAGTAAAATTATCAGCCGAGACAGCCTTAGCTTTTGATTGGGAGACAAAAGCAATCCTTTGGCAACAAAACAATGAAAGACAAAGACCGATTGCTAGTCTGACAAAATTGATGACAGTTCTAGTTTGGTTAGACAATAATCCGGGCTGGCAAACACCTGTGACTATTAGCAAAGATGATTATCGAGAGGGTGGTACCTTTTATTTATTTACTGGGGAAGTGGTGACAGCTCAAGATCTTTTTTATTCAACCCTGATTGCTTCTGACAATAATGCAACAATCGCCTTAGTTAGATCATCAGGTTTAAGTGAAAGTGATTTTGTGATCAAGATGAATGCTAAAGCTAAGGAGCTGAGGATGTTTCAAACATATTTTATTGAACCAACCGGATTGGACAATCGCAATGTTTCAACAGCAAATGATTTATTGCGTCTGATTACCATTGCTTTTGAAAATGACAAGATCAAAGATGCGATTTCTAGAAAAGACTATAGCTATAATATTCGTAATACTGGGAGGCGAAATTATTTTGTCAGTACAGATGCATTATTGGGTAGTTATCTAGAGGTTTTAGGTGGTAAGACGGGCTATTCTGATGAGGCTGGTGGTTGTTTAGCAATTGAAGTGCAAGGGCCAGAACAACAAAAAGTTGGTGTTATTATTTTAGGTTCAGCAGATCACTATACTAGATTTGATGATGCTAAAGCCGTTAGTCAGTGGGTATTTGATAATTTTATTTGGAACAATGATTAGTTTGATTTCACTAAAACCATACTTGATAGTCTTATGGATGTCTATTTTGCCAGTGACAGAATTAAGAGCAGCGATCCCCTTTGTTTTGTCATACTATGGTGGCGAGCCAGTATTAATATTTATTTTCGCAGTCATTGGTAATATCATCCCTGCCTTTTTTATTCTTTGGGGGCTTGATCTAGTGAATGATTCATTACAGAAACACGAAAATTTTATTAAGAAGACATATAACTGGGTTTTGGCTAGAGCCAGGAACAAAACAGAGTCCAAGGTTTTACAATATGGCTATTTAGCGCTATTATTGTTTGTAGCTATCCCTTTGCCAGGCACGGGTGCGTGGACTGGATCATTGGCTGCTTGGCTTTTTGGCCTACCGAAAAAGAAATCATTTTTAATTATTTGTTTGGGAGTGATCCTGTCAGGGATTATTGTCACTTTATTGACCACTGGCGCTATTAATATTGTAAAATAAAATGAAGAAATATATTATTGGTAATTGGAAAACTGTCTTATCGCCAAAGCAAAGTGAAAAATTGGCCATTGCTTTAGGTAAGAAGTTTAAACAAAAAATAAAAACAGGCAGGGAAGTGGTGATTTGTCCTAGTTATCTTGATATTGCTAATGTAGCAAGTATTATTAAGCCAACTAAGATCAATTTAGGGGCACAAGGTTTTTTTAGCGGTAATTATCAAGCAATCACAGGGAGTGTCAGCGTCTTAGCTTTGAAAGAGTTGGGTTGTAAATATGTCATTCTTGGTCATTCAGAAGCTCGTCTCGCTTATAAATTGGATGATATGCAAATTAACCACCAAATAAGACTAGCTGCAGAACAGGGATTAATCCCCATATTGTGTATTGGTGAAGATCAAGAAACGAGAGCCAGCAATCAAAAAGAGATGTTTATTAAAAATCAGTTAGTCAAGGGTTTGACTAATATTCGTTTGCGGGATAATGACAAATTAATCATTGCTTATGAACCGATTTGGGCAATCAGTCCCAATGGACCAGCACAGCTGGATGAGATAACTCGTATGCACACCTTGATTCGTAGATTATTACTAGAGATTCTACCAGCTAATAGGTTGAATAAAAATGTTGCTATTGTTTATGGTGGTAGCGTTGATGCCAATAATATTAAAGAGATTATGGGCTCAGCTGCGGTTGATGGTGTGTTGATCGGCAAGGCTAGTACAGATTTTGATAGTTTTTCCTCAATTATAAATTATTAAGACAGTAAATCACATATTAACAAATAACAATTATCAAACACCAAAATACAAACAAAACACAAGCACCAAATTATAAGTATAAAACGGTTTTAAAATTAGAATTTGTAATTTGAACTTTGTTAGTTATTTGGAATTTGAACATTGGGGTTTAATACAACATGTCACATAGTACATATAACATATTAGATGTTAGATATTAATTATAAATTATTAATTTATTTAACTTTTCACTTTTAACTTTTAAATTATATCTATGCTAGTTCATATAAAGGATATTGTAAAAGATGCCAGGACCAAGAATTATTGTGTCGGTGCTTTCAATACTGTAAATTTGGAAATCACTTTAGCAATAGTTAGGGCAGCAGTTGCTATGAAGTCACCAGTTATTATCCAGGTCAGTGAAAAGACGATTGAGTATGCCGGTTTGAAGCCGATCACTCATATTGTAGAGACAATTGCTAAGAATGAGGCGAAAAATATTCCAGTTGCTTTACATTTAGACCATGGACATTCTTTCCACTCTGTTTTTGAATGTATCAGTGCAGGTTTTTCCTCTATTCATATTGATGCCTCTGATTTGCCTTATGATGAAAATGTAAAGATTACTAAAGAGTCTGTGGATTATGCTCATCAGAGTGATGTTTGGGCACAGGGTGAACTTGGTAGAATATTTGGCAAAGAAGGGATGAGTAAATATAATGGTGATTTTAAAGAGATTGAAAAATATTTAACCGATCCGGAAGAAGCTAGACAATTTGTCGCGGCTACAGGAGTAGATACTTTAGCAATTTCAGTTGGTACTTTTCATGGCAGATTCAAAGGTAAAGAAAAGATCTATTTTGATATTTTAGACAAAATTCGGGCAGCAGTCGATGTCCCGTTGGTTTTACACGGTGCTTCTGGTATTCCTGATGATGAACTGACCAAAGCAGCAGAGCATGGTGTCAGCATTGTCAATATTGATACATCTTTGCGAGTAGCCTTTACAGATCAGTTAAAAAAGACTATAACAAAGGAATCCGACATGATTGATCCAAGAAGTATTTTGGCACCAAGTATTGATGCTGTTGCTGAAGTAGTGCGTCGTAAGATCATGCATTTAGGAAGTAATAACAGAGTATAAATATGGCATTTGTAGTTTCAATCGTCATTCTCATTTGTTTGGCTATTATAGCTTATATTGTAGTACGCAAAATACCACAATTAACATTAGTCAAAACAGAAGCAAGCTATCAATTGAAAAACGATAGTTTGAAAAAGGATATCTACGAGAAAAGATTAAAAAGGCAATTGGGTGGCATTTTGGCAAAAATTTTGATCATACTAAAACCTATTTTTACTAAGATGGTGGATCTGATCAAAGGATTTTATAACCTGGTCAAAGGTAAAGAAGAAGAGTATCGTCATAAACTATTACATCAAGATTTTAAGGATGAGGTTGATAAAGAACAGAAATTTTCACAAATTTTGACTGCAGCTAAAGAGTTATTAATTGATAAGAAATATGAGGAAGCAGAAAGTAAATTGATTGATATTTTAAAGCTAGATCCACAATACAAAGAAGCCTATCATCAACTGGCTGAGCTGTATTGGGAAAAGAAGGATTATGAACATGCGATTGAGACCTATAATTATTTATTGAAAATTTCCGCAGATAGCAAAGTTTATCAAGACTTGGCAGCTATTGCTGAGGAAAGGGGAGACTTAAAAGAAGCAGAGAAAAATTATTTAGAAGCTTTAGGAAATGAAGATCAAGATGTAGAAGTTTATTATAATCTAGCGGCACTTTATAAACAGCAAGAGAATATGGATAAGTCAGCAGAGATGATCAACCAAGCGCTTGTTGCCATGCCGAATAATCCAAAATATCTTGACTTTTTGTTAGAGATCAGTATAATAGGTCAAGATAAAAAAACAGCCAAAGAGGCTCTAGAAAAATTAACAGAAGTTAATCCAGATAATAATAAATTGGCCGAGTATCAAGAAACGATAGATAGTTTATAATTAATTGGTTGATAGTACGAAGAAAAATAGCGCGAGCCTGAGTATAGCGAAGGCGAGCTTGATTCCACTTTAGCGGAATCAAAGAGGAATAGGTAGGGCGAGTTAAGCGAAATGACTCATGAAAGTCATGAGTCATAAAGCGCCGAGCCCTAACTAAGACGAGCCGACGTAGCTCAGTTGGTAGAGCAACTCCATGGTAAGGAGTAGGTCCGCAGTTCAAATCTGCGCGTCGGCTCCATTTTTTTATTTTATTGGGTCGGTACCGAAGTGGTCAAACGGGGCAGACTGTAAATCTGCTGGCTCCGCCTTCGTAGGTTCGAATCCTACCCGGCCCACCATCCTACGCTTGCGTAGGATGCCAATCGAAACTTTTGTGAAGATTGGCAAGGTATGTTACTTTAGAATGAATATGCGCTCTAATATTGGCAAGCTACGGATGGCGGGCCATATTTTAAAAAACCTCACCATTTGGCGAGGCTTTTTTTATTTTATTCGGCAGAACACCTATTCAAATAATATTAAGAGAAACATCATTCCAACACCTAAACCAATTGTAAGGAATTGGATGATAATGTTCTTAAACTTAGTTTCTTGGTGTAGTTCTGGTACTAGGTCAGATCCTGCTATATAGACAAAGCCACCAGCTGCAATAGCTAGGGCATAGACTGTGAGGTTTTCAATACTTGGTCCAATAGTAATAGCAATAATAGCACCAACAAAAGCTAGACAAGCAGATAAGAAATTAAATAGCAATGCTTTGGCTTTATCGAAACCGGCGTGAAGTAATAAGCCAAAGTCTCCAATCTCTTGTGGTATTTCATGCAGTATCACAGCAACTGTAGCAGCAATACCAATCTCAATACCAGCGAGATAAGCTACACCAATAATGACACCATCAATTAAGTTGTGTAGACCGTCAGAGACAAGATTTAAATAGCCTACTGGCCGGATATGATCTTCTGCCTCATGATGATGGTGATGATGATGCCAGTGTAAGAATTTTTCTAGAATGAAGAAGATTGCCAGCCCAGTTAGTATTAGAAATGAAATGAGTGTTGAATTTACTCCCGAAGCAAAAGCCTTAGGGATCATATGAATAAAAGCACCCCCAAATAAAGCACCAGTAGCTAGACCAACAAGTGGTGTAATAATTCCACAAATTCTTTTTTTATTAGTAAAGATAGTAAGAATTCCGACGATAGATATTAAACTAACAGTAGCAATACTGATCAATGTATAAGTCCAGGTGATTAACATATACTTTATAGTATTAAATAATTATGTTATAAGTATAGTTATGTTAACCATATAAAGTCAATATGCCAGAACTACCAGAGGTAGAAACAATTAGAAATGATTTGAATCAAAAGATTATCCATAAAAGGATAAAGTCTATTGCTATTCGTAAGAAAAAGATTGTTAAGAATA
This sequence comes from Candidatus Komeilibacteria bacterium CG_4_10_14_0_8_um_filter_37_78, assembly GCA_002785295.1. Lineage (GTDB taxonomy): Bacteria > Patescibacteriota > Patescibacteriia > UBA1558 > UBA1558 > UBA1558. Next base: position 2,651 of record PFMC01000085.1, on the reverse strand, counting down.
CTCACAGACTATTCAAAGACAAAGTAGTTGGTTCTAAGTTCAATGAGATAGACAGAGTTGGTAAGTTAATGATAATTAATCTAGATAATGGATTATTCATTTTAGTGCACTTACGAATGACTGGACAGCTTATTTACCAGCAAGCTGGCAAGAGAACCATTGGTGGACATAATTGGCCAGAGAGTGATCAGGAGCTACCCAATAGGTTTAGTCACATTATTGTTACTTTCTCAGATAATTCTAAGCTCTTCTTTAATGATATGCGTCAGTTTGGTTATTGGCACTTAGTTAATGATCAAGAAAGGCAAAAAGCTGTTAGTTCTTATGGTATTGAACCTATAGCTAAAGATTTTACTTTAGATAAGTTTGAAGATTTATTAAAGAATAGAAAGAGTGTTCTTAAACCCTTTCTATTAAACCAGAAGTTCATGGCTGGTATTGGTAATATCTATGCTGATGAGATTTGCTTTGCTGCTAAGGTAAAGCCAAGTAGATTAATACATACTTTGAAAAGGGGAGAGAAAGAACTATTACACAAGGCCTGTAGGGATATCCTAATAAAAGGAATTAAGTATCGGGGAACAACATTTTCAGACTATGTTGACTCAGATGGTCACGCTGGTAACTTTGTAAAATTCCTGAAAGTCTTTGGAAGAACAGGGGAGAGTTGTAAAAGATGCAAGAAAGGAACTATCCAGAAGATCAAGCTTGGTGGTAGAGGAACTCACTTTTGTCCACAGTGTCAGAAGTAGTTTGGTTGACAACCTTTTATTTTTTTTATATACTTTATTAGTAATGATTACTAATAAGAAAATTACTAAAAAAGTCCAAAAGAGGGAAGTGAAAAGAAGACTAACCAAACAAAGGCAACTTATTTGGGATTTTCTAATGTCTGTAAAAAGTCATCCTACAGCTGAGATGGTACACAAGTTAGTTAAGAAGAAGCTACCAAATATCAGCTTAGGGACGGTTTATCGGAATTTACAGTATTTAGCAGATAATGGATACATCCTTCGTCTAGGATCAGACAAGGATGAATTCTTCCACTACGATGCAGATATTAGTAATCATGACCACTTTGTTTGTGATCATTGTCATCAAATTGTAGATTTACAAAAGAAGAAGGTGCAGAGACTGCCAAAACTATCTATTAGTAAGACTTTAAAACAAATTATCTTTTACTATGGTCTTTGCAATAAATGTTTAAAAATTAAGAATAAATAAAATGGGAAGTATAACTAAAAAATACATCTGTAAGGCCTGTGATCATGTTTATGATCCGGCAGTGGGAGATCCAGATAGCAATATTCCTCCTGGTACACTCTTTAAAGACATTCCAGAAGATTGGGTTTGTCCAGTATGTGGCATCTTAAAGAAAGATTTTGTACTGTATATGGGTGAATAAAGAATTAATAAATTAAAGATTTAAAATTATGCAAGAAGAAAAGAAACTTAATCCACCAACTCTAATTGGTCGGAAACTAGAAGATCTTGAGTTTGATATCTTTCACAAAAATGAGATTAAAAAAGTTAAGTTTGAAGATTATAAAGGAAAATGGTTGATCCTCTTTTTCTACCCAGCAGACTTTACTTTTGTTTGTCCTACAGAACTGGAAGATATGGCAGATACTTATGAAGAGTTTCAAAAGAATGATGCTGAAGTAATTAGTTTCTCAACAGACACTGTCTTTGTTCACAAAGCATGGTATGATAACTCTGAAGCTATAGCTAAGATCAAGTTCCCAATGGGAGCAGATCCAACTGGCAAAGTTGCCAAGTCTTTAGGAGTATATATCGATGAAGAAGGTTTAGCTTTAAGGGGAAGCTTTATCATTGACCCTGAAGGGGTGATCAAAGCCTATGAAGTCCATGATAATAATATTGGACGTAGTGCTAAGGAATTTCTAAGGAAGCTACAAGCAGCTCTCTATGTTGCCAAGCATGGTGGAGAAGTTTGTCCAGCTCGTTGGCAACCAGGTGATGACACCTTGAAGCCAGGACTCGACTTAGTTGGTAAAATTTAATAAAAAGCTTTTAACTTTTACCTTTTAATTTTTAAATTAATATCATTATGCCAAATGTTACAAAGTTAAATGAGGTGTACAAATGTCCCGTATGTGGAAATATAGTCACTGTCTCACATGTCGGTGGTGGTGAACTAGTTTGTTGCGGACAACCAATGAATCTTTTGACTGAGAATACAGAAGATGCAGCAGAGGAAAAACATGTGCCAGTGATCACTAAGACAGATAATGGAGTGAAGGTAGTCGTTGGCAGTGTGCTTCATCCAATGGATGAAGACCACTATATTGAGTGGATTGAGATCATTATTGGTGATCACAGTCACAGACATTACTTAAAGCCTGGAGATGCCCCAGAATGGGAGTTTAAGGTAGATGTTAAGGGTAAAGTAATAGTTAGAGAGTATTGCAATCTACATGGTCTCTGGAAGGCAGATTTAGAGTAAATATACTAGAATAATATATAGAAAACATCCTACTTTGTAGGATGTTTTTTCTTGTTGACATAAATGGTATAATGTATTAGTCTAGTATAGACTTGCCACCCTAGCTTCCCGTTATTGCAACGGGACAGGCAGCTGGTTACAAACAATTATTACCAACTAAGAGCACTACGAAGTTTTAATGTAG
>PFMC01000042.1 GCA_002785295.1 Candidatus Komeilibacteria bacterium CG_4_10_14_0_8_um_filter_37_78 | reverse complement strand
ACTTATTCATAGTGTTTTTAGGCTAAATAATCTTATCTTAATAGCCTAGAATACCACACTGTAAAGTGTAAACCTTATTGCTGCAATGTTAACAATAGTAGTAGAGGCTCAACCTCTGTTCAGAGGTTGAGCCTCTTGCATTAAACTAAAAAAGAGACCAAATTATTCGGTCTCCTTAATTGCTTATTCACTTGGCTGTTCATCAACATCACTGCCAATGATCAGTTGCTGCCTAACCTCTTCAGCCAGTGGCGATGGCCGGTCAGCAATCTGTTGCTGTAAGATTCGACGATCTTCGTCAGTCATTGCTGGTGGCTTAAAATCAACATACGGATCAAAGGCTGTCTTTCCTTTGGGCATCACATTCCTCCTTCAAATATTTGATAGATACAGTTAATATTATTTTATCATTAATGTCAAGGTTAATAAATAGGCTAACTCCCATCAAACAAGATAAATCTTATCAAACGAATCAAAAAAAGAAGAACCCCCGGTAGAAACGTAACATGTTACATTTCTACTTTCGGGGGTTCGGGTCTGTGTTAGGCTGTGACCGTTACGGTAACAGCCGCTGGTTCGGTTTTGGAGGCCGCTGCTTTGCGCGCCTTCTTCCCGGTGGTGTTACCCACGGGCTTCCGAGTTCGCTTGAGCTGGGGAGTTGTGGAGATCGTTTCCTTCTCAGACTGGATCTCGGCCCTATTTTGCTGAGCATTTTCTTCTCCTTCTGCTTCCTTGTGAGAAGCAACAACGGCCGGCCGGATCTTCTTGAATTGATCTGCCAGATCACTGCCTGAAGTTGCCGGAGTAGTTGTCTTTGGCTGGATTTCCTTCTGCTTAGGCACATCGATCTGCTGAGCAGATGGATACTGTTCCAGCTGTTCATCACTTGACCAATAAGCAGTCCCTGCATTGGTTACCTGATTGTAGGCCACCACCATGCCGGTGATGACAAAATCAGCAATCACGTCCTTGCTGGATCCGCAAAAAGACAATGCGCGGTTTTCCAGGAATGAAATAACCCTGGTTGCATCATTTGTCAGATCCAGATACTTCCACCACTGGAGACACTGTGAATACACCTTGCCATCTAGAATGATTGTACGAGAAAGGCGGAACCTACTTGTTATTCCGTCAAACTCCCCGGTCAAAAAGACGTTACCCTCTCCAAAGATGAAGAGAATATTATCCTTCTGTCTGATTGGATGAAGCTTTTCGCCGTTCGGTCCGGCAAAAAGAGTTGCCTTCACCCTCTTTCTGCCCATATTGACGTACAGTTGTTCATGACACACTGCACGGTAATACGGCTGCGGTACTGCCAGATAGCCGATAAACATCTCTTTCTCTGCTTTCTGACAATCGGTCCTTGTGACCAGGGTGCCATCGGCGACCGGCATGCAATCCACGAAGATCTTGCCTCGACCACGGTCGAAGAAAATCCCATTGCAATAACCGGCGCGGTCTGCAATTTCGTTTACACGCTTTGAATCAAGTGTGAAACATTTTTGAAAGCGCAATCGCGGTGACACAGAAGTGCCTCCGGACAGTTGCAGTGGATTTTCAGGGACATTGAGTTCTTGGGAGTTACTTTTCAAATTCATTAGAGTTCTCCTTTTTTTGATCGGGTTAATCTCTACATAAAGCAGAGCAACATTCTTATTTCCTGTCATATAGCGACAGGATGTTAACGAACCAGCCTCTTATGCTGATTAAGTATCATATCACATATTGAATATTTTGTCAAGGTTTATATGCCTATTTTGGCTAAAATTAGCCTTCATAAATTACCCTGAGGGTACCCTGAGGGTGGTCACAACCCTCCGGGTTCGGTATACTTATTAACATGAAACAGCTACAAAGCATTCCTCAAAAACCTGGTATTTATCAATTCTTTGATAGTAAAAAGAAGCTGCTTTATATTGGCAAAGCAAAAAATCTACGCAGCCGCGTCCGTTCTTACTTTCAATCAAATAGTCAGCTCTCCCCCGCCAAAGAACTGATGGTCAAACAAATTAAGGATATTAAATACACCCTGGTCAATAATGAAACCGAAGCACTACTACTAGAAAAGGCTCAGATCCGTAAACATCAACCACCCTTTAATATTGATCTCAAAGATGATAAGAATTTTCTTTATCTTAAAATCGATCTCAATAATCCATTTCCTCAGATCGAAACCGTCAGAAAATTTGCCCCACACAATAAAGTAAAATATTTTGGTCCCTATACCAATGCTGGCTCTGTTCATCGTACAGCCAAACTATTAAAAAAAATCTTTCCCTATCGCACCTGTAATCGAGATCTGACAAAACTCCCCAATGGCACAGTCTGTCTTCAATATCACCTAGGAAGATGTAGTGGTCCTTGTGAAAAAAAGTGCACCAAAAAAGACTATCAAGAAATGGTCAAACAAATCATGCAGTTCTTAGCTGGTGATACAAAAGAAGTGATCAAATATTTAAAAGCAAAAATGACCCAAGTTTCGCTAGATCAAAACTTTGAATCAGCTAAAGTCTACCGAGACCAGATCAAAGCTATTGAGTCATTGCAAATCAAACAGTCTGTCATTCTTAATCAAACTATCAATGAGGATTTTATTTCTGTTTATCAAGAAGAAAGTAAATCCTATGTCAATCTCTTCAAGGTCAGGCAAGGTAAACTTTGGGAACAGCTCAACTTCACTTTATTGAATACGGCAAACCATCAGACAATTGATATTATTAATGAATTTATTGAACAATACTACCCACAAACAACTGATATTCCAAAAAATATTATTGTTGCTGAAATGATTAATAATAATGATCATGCTCTGAAAGTGGCTAAGCAAGGAACTAAGAAAAGAATACTAGACCTTGGGATTGTTAATGCCCAAGCCTTTGCCAAACAACAACAAACAAGTTGGCAAAAAGATGAACAAAGTGCAAACAAAGCATTAACTCAATTACAAAGGGGCTTGCAACTACCAAAACCACTAAAGAGAATTGAAGTCTATGACATATCAAATATTCAAGGCATCTATGCTGTTGGTTCAATGATAGTATTTACTGATGGTCAGCCCGATAAAAGCCAGTATCGTAAATTTATGATCAAAACAGTCAAACAAGCTGATGATCCTAAAATGATGAAGGAGGTTTTGGGGCGACGACTGCAACACAAAGAGTGGGCAAACCCAGACCTGATCATTCTTGATGGTGGCAAGACGCAACTCAATGCTGTCTTGAAAATACCTAAGATTAACCGAAAAATAGTGTTTGCTTTAGCAAAAAAGCATGAAATATTGTTTACCAATGATCATCAACAATTATTATTTAAGAAAAATTCACCAGCCTATCTATTGATTCAACAAATGAGAAACGAAGCCCACCGCTTTGCTATCTCTTATTATCGTCAAAAACACCGCCAGGATATGTTACAATAAATGGCTCCCCGTCAATTAGTGTGATAGTTTAGTATCCAAATCAGTGGTAAAAAGGCTAAAGTAATTTTGGCAATATAGTGGTCAATATTTCTAAAA
>PFMC01000037.1 GCA_002785295.1 Candidatus Komeilibacteria bacterium CG_4_10_14_0_8_um_filter_37_78 | reverse complement strand
AAACAGTCGAAAGTCTCCATTTAGCAGCTAAAAGAGAAAAGATAAGGGAAGGAACCGGGACTCTATATAGAGTCCCGGTTCCTAACGGTCAATACATAGTATTGAAGAAGCAGAGAAGTGGCCTTGGTCTAGCTATGCTGAATATCTAGGTAAGTTTAAATATGATCTAATCAAACCAAGGATTATCACTGATCAATTTAGGACCAGAGCTGATTATCGAAGATTTGTTAACCAAGTAACTAATCAAGCTAGTGGGTTGAAGATGGTGAGGAAATATATTTTAGATGATTAAACTTCTAAATTTGGTAACTTTTTGCTATAATTAACTCATGATTAATAGGGAACAGGCAATCTATGCCATCCGTTATTTACTCTTTGATTTAGTCAAAGAAATTTTATATTTTCCAATCTGGTGGTATTCCAGAGGATTGATTAAGGCTACTATTTTTTGTGGACGTCAGATAAAAAGCGGTAATGAAAGATTTGCTATTACTATCCTTTTCCGCTACTGGTTCAAACCAATGTATGGACAACAAGATTGGCAGGGAAAGATCATTAGCTTTTTTATTCGCACGATACACCTGGCTTGGCGATTGTTGTTGATGGCTATTTGGTTAATCATTGTTTTGTTAATTTTTATTATTTATCTAGTTTTACCGATTTATATTATTTGTGAGTTAATACCAAACTGTGAAGCAGTGGAAAGTATTATTAAATTTATTAGTTCATGGCAATAAAAGATTTACAACTTGAGGGTTATCAGCTGACTTGGCAAAAAAGTTATTCACACCTTTCCATTATTGTTGATCGCCTTCGGCAAATGATCGATAAAATCATCTTTATTTTCTTGATTATTTTTGGTTTGCTTGGTCTAGTGATTGTCTTTTTTCATCTTTATGTCTTACTTAAAAGTAATACTAGCATCTGGGTAGCTAATAATTGGTCAGAAGGTGGTTTGAATATTTGGTGGTGGTCATTGTTGGGTGATATGTTTTTGTATTATTTACATCAACAGAATAAATCATCAAAGAAAAGGGTGATTAAAAAGGGGGATATTGCAGAAAAGCACGTCCGCACAAATCTTGAAATCAGCCAGGCTTATGGTAAAGAAGGTTTGCGAACTCTGGATGCTGCTTATCATCTGGCAACTAAAGATCAGGGCAGTGCAATACAACCACTTCATATTTTTGCTGCTTTACTGCAAGATGATGATGTGAAAATAATTTTGGGTCGTTTGGGGGTGCGCGCTGATGATTTATATAAAGCAACGACAAATATTATTAGCAAAGACAATATTGTTACGAAAGGTGGACAATTGAACCTGGATCAATCCGCGATGGCCGTCGTCATGCAGGCCTATGTCTTGGCTTATGAATTGCGACGACCAAAAGTTGAAATACCCGAGCTTTTGGAAGCAGTAGTTAAAGTTGATGCGGTAGTCAAAGATATCTTATTTAATTTTAAAATTACAGAAGAGAAAATATTTAATGTTGTGGCCTGGATTAGAATCCAAGAAATGCTACAAGAGCGCTACGAGCATTTTCGTTATAAGGCTGGTTTTAAACCAAAGGGTTCAATGAATCGTAGTATGACGGCTGTTCAGACACCAGTCTTGGACAATTTTTCTAAAGATTATACACTATTGGCCAAAGCTGGCTATTTTGGTTTATGTGTTGCGCGTGATAATGAGTTTGAGTCTATTTATCGTATTATGGAAGGTGGTAGCTCACCACTACTCGTTGGTCAACCAGGAGTTGGTGTAGATACAATTATTGATGGTTTAGCCAACCGGATGGTTGCTGAAGATGTGCCACGGATTTTGCAAGACATGCGTTTGGTCTCGATCGATGTTGGTCGGCTGGTTGCTGGTAGTATGCAGTCTGGTGAATTGGAACAAAGAGTGATGAATATCATTTTCGAGATTGAAAGAGCCGGCAATGTCGTACTTTATGTCAATAATATTCATAATTTGGTTGGTGCTTCATCGGCTGGTCGGGCCAATGTTGATTTAGCTGATGTCTTGACTGAAGGTTTACGTAAAAGAGGGGTGGTGGTAATTGCCTCTACGACACCACATGATTATATCAAACACGTTGAACATAGTTCTCTGGTCAGTAGTTTCACAAAAATTGAAGTAAAAGAACCAGATACAAATCAAGCTATTCAAATTTTGGCAGCTAATATTGGTGTGATTGAAAGCAAGAATAAAGTATTTTTTTCTTATGAATCTTTAGAACAAGCAGTTAAGCTCTCAGAACGCTATCTGACTGATCAATATTTACCGAGTAAAGCAATTCGTTTATTAGAAGAAGTTGGTGTCAGGGTGAAGAATAAAAGAGGTAAGAATCAAATAGTCAGTAGCAATGACATTGCGATGTTGGTTTCGGAGAAGGCAGAAGTACCGATTGCCCAAGTGACGCAAGATGAATCTAATAAATTGATGAACTTGGAACAATTGATTCATCAGAGATTGGTTAATCAAAATGAAGCAGTTGATATTGTGGCTGCATCTTTGCGGCGAGCTCGCGTTGAATTACGCGACATCAAGAAACCAATTGCGAATTTCTTATTTTTAGGACCAACAGGTGTGGGTAAGACAGAGCTCGCCAAGACAGTAGCTGATGTTTATTTTGGGGATGAGACAAGAATGATCCGGCTTGATATGTCAGAGTATCAAGAGCAGAATTCTATTCAAAGAATGATTGGGGCACCGGGCGATACCAGTGGCGGCGTTTTGACTAATGCAGTTCGGGAAGATCCGCATTCAATTTTATTATTAGATGAGATTGAAAAAGCACATCCCGATGTTTTAAATATTTTTTTACAAGTGATGGATGATGGACGAATGACAGATGTTACTGGGCGGACTGTTGATTTTACCAATTTAATTGTGATCGCCACTTCTAATGCCTGTACCAATTATGTTCAGGACAGAACCAAAGAAGGGGCGATCGCTGAAGAGATAAAATTAGAATTAATGGAAAAGGAATTGCGTCCTTATTTTAGGCCAGAATTTTTGAATCGGTTTGATAGTATTGTAGTCTTTAAACCATTGAATCAAGAACACATTGAACAAATTGCTGGTCTGATGCTGAAGGGTGAGCAGAAAAGATTAAAGGAAAAGGGGATTTATTTAGAACCTACTCCAGCAGCAATCAAAGAACTTGCTATTGCTGGTTATGATCCAAAGTTTGGTGCCCGGCCCTTGAAACGAGTGATTCAAGAAAGAGTAGAGAATGCTTTAGCTGATTTTCTCTTAACTGGACAAGTGGATCGACGCGATAAGGTCATTTTAGAGGCTGGTGGTAAGATCAGGATTAAAAAGGCACAAGAATTATAATTACGTATTTAGAGGCCGGGCCGCTTACAAGCGGCCCGGCCTTTTTAATACTATACAGGAAACTCTGCCAGTAGGAAGGCTTTAGAAGCTAAAGCCTGACGGATGGCAGGGAGGAATGGTTTAACATACTGCAAGTATGTTAAACTGTTATTATGAGAATTCGTAAACTAAATCATAGTGTTTATCAGCTACAATACCATATCGTTTGGG
>PFMC01000055.1 GCA_002785295.1 Candidatus Komeilibacteria bacterium CG_4_10_14_0_8_um_filter_37_78 | reverse complement strand
AAATATGAGGATAAATTAGGCTGATTTGATAGGGGTATGACATTTCTATTTTGCTCAAGTATGACATTATCATATTGCTTTGACAATAGAGCCCCTAATTATTGACAGAAAGAATCAATAATGATATATTCAAGTCGTTAATAAATTAACTTGGGCTCGGAAACTGGCTAGCTAACATACCGTTTTCTGCGCTTAAGCTGGATGACATTATTATGTTAGACAAAAAGAAGAAAAACCAGATCATTGCTAAGTTTAAGACTCATGCCAATGACACTGGTTCACCTGAGGTTCAAATCGCTATTTTAACAATGGAGATCACTGAACTGACAGAACATTTGAAAACTCACAAAAAAGACTTTTCCTCTCGACGTGGTTTAATTCGCAAGGTCAATCAAAGAAGAAAGCTTCTACGTTACCTTGAAAAAACAAATGAAAAGAGTTTTGACAATATGGTCAAAAAGCTAAAAATCAAAATCACCAAACGTCAAATGAGTAGCTTGGAACCTTCAGAAGAAGAGCTAGAACAAATCGAGGAAACAAACACAGAAGAAACAACTAATGAATAAAACAAAATGCAAGTACAACACCCAGACCAAAGAGTTGGTGTCTTTGTCGATATTGGCAATATGTACCACTCTGCAAAGAACTTATTTAGCGCCAAAATTAATTTTGGCAAAATACTAGAGACAGCAGTTGGTAAGCGCCAATTAGTAAGGGCGATCTGCTATGTTGTCGAATCACAAACACCAGAAGAAAAAAACTTCTTTGAAGCTTTGAGCAATCAAGGTTATGAAGTAAAAAGCAAAGATTTACAAATTTTTCCTGGTGGTGCCAAAAAGGGTGACTGGGACGTTGGCATTGCTATTGATGCTATCACTATTGCCAATCATTTGGACGTTGTTGTCCTGGTGACCGGTGACGGTGATTTTATTCCTTTAGTAAATTTCTTAAAAAACAACAAAGGCTGCCGAGTAGAAGTGATTGCTTTTGAGCAAAGCACTTCTGCCAAATTGATCGAGGATGCTGACAGTTTCGTCAATATTAGTGACGATCCAAGAAAATATTTGATCAAAAGTGCAACCATGCGTTCCCGAAAAAAATAATAATAATTGCTGGTCATTAAACAGATAGGCTACAAGATGTTATAGTCTATTGCTTGATGGCCAGCCACAAAGAAAGAAAATTTATGTCAGACATTAAAACTTTTTCTAGTGAGATTGCTGGCCGCACTCTTACTATCGAAACAGGCAAACTAGCAAATCAAGCTGGTGGTTCATGCACCGTACGCTATGGCGATACGGTTATTTTAGCTACAGCCTGTGCAGCAGCCACAGCCAAAGACGGCTTTGACTTCTTCCCCTTAACTGTGGAGTATGAAGAAAAATTGTATGCCGCCGGTAAAATCAAAGGTAGTCGTTGGATCAAAAGAGAAGGACGTCCATCAGACAATGCTATTCTTACGGCTCGTTTGATTGATCGTTCAATCAGACCTTTATTCAATGAAGCTGAACGTCGTGAAGTACAAGTTGTTACTACTGTTTTATCATTGGATGATGACAATGATCCAGACATCTTAGCTCTGATTGCTGCCTCCTGTGCTTTGGGTATTTCCCCAATAGCTTGGGGTGGACCAGTTGCTGGCGTCAAAGTTGGACGAGTAAACGGTGAATGGATACTCAATCCAACTTTTGATCAAGCAAATCAAGGTGACTTGGAATTAATGATTATTGGTACAGCTGATGAAGTAATCATGCTCGAAGCTGGTGCTCATGAAATCAGTGAAGCAGATACTGTTGAGGCAATCAAGTTTGGTCAACAACATATCAGCAAAACTACCAAGCTTATTCAAGATGTGATCGATCAAGTTGGTAAGACAAAAATAGATGCTCAACCAAAGCTTACTGAAGAAGAAAGTGCTGCAGCAGAAAAAATAATCAAAAAAGTAAGTGACTTTGTTGGGCAACAAGATTTAACAAATATTTTCAGTGCTGACAAGTCTGTCATGAAGCAGAATGTCGAAAAAATAACCATTGCGCTCGATGAATTACTGAAAGCAGACAATGAAATTAACAAAGAAGAAAGAGCTAAGGGTGTTGGTATGCTAAATCTCTACATCGATAATGCTGCTCGTGATTATACTTTAGCTGGTAAAAGAATTGACGGTCGTGCCTACGACGAAGTTCGTAAGCTTGATGCTCAAGTTGGCATTTTGCCTCGTACTCATGGTACTGGTCTGTTCAGTCGTGGTGAAACTCAAGTTTTATCTGTCGTGACACTCGGCTCACCAGGAGCAGAACAGTATATGGAAAATATTGAAGATGAAGGTATTACTAAAAAAACCTTTATGCATCATTACAATTTCCCTGGCTATTCAGTTGGTGAAGTAAGACGTATGACTGGCACTGGCCGCCGTGAAATCGGCCATGGTGCTTTAGCAGAAAAGGCTCTCTTACCAATTCTGCCAAAGAAAGAAGACTTCCCCTATACTATCCGCGTGGTCTCTGAGGTGATGTCATCTAATGGCTCATCTTCTCAGGCTTCTATCTGTGGCTCTAGTTTAGCCTTGATGGATGCTGGCGTGCCTATTAAAAAACCAGTAGCTGGTATTGCTATGGGTTTGGTAACTAATCCTAAAGATAAGACTGACTATCGCGTCCTGACAGACATTCAAGGTTTTGAAGATCATGCTGGTGATATGGACTTAAAGGTTGCCGGTACAGCTGATGGTATCACAGCCATACAACTTGATATTAAGCTAGGCGGTGTTGATATGAAAGTCATTGCTGAGGCTCTAGAAGCTGCAAAAAAGGCTCGCCTACAAATATTGACTGTAATGGCACAGACAATTAAAGAAACAAGAGCTGAAATGTCACCCTATGCGCCTCGTATTACTACCCTTCATATTGATCCTGAACAAATCCGTGATGTGATCGGACCAGGAGGTAAAATCATTAATGAAATTATCGAGAAAACCGGAGTAGAGATTGATATTGAACAGGATGGTACAGTGATGATCACTGCTACCAATGCTGAAGGCGGTGCAGAAGCAATTCAAATCATTAAAGATTTAACAAAGAAAATCCAAGTTGGTGAAGAATATGAAGGCACGGTTGTCCAAATCATCTCCAATGATCGTGGTGATGTCGGCGCTATTGTCCAGCTAACATCTCATCGTGATGGTATGGTTCATATTTCCAATCTAGCCAATGAACATGTCACGAAAATTTCTGACTTTGTAAAGGTTGGTGAAAAATTGAAAGTAAAGGTGGTTGAAGTTGATGAAGAAAAAAACAGAATTGGTTTGTCTCACAAAGAATACGCTCCCGCAGCAACACATAGTGACAATCATAGTGAACGTGACTCTAGACCTCGCAAACCATTCAATAACTAACATAAGAAATTCTAAATTCATTAGATAGCTAGCAGCCCCGCTCCGCGGGGCTGCTTTTTTTACCACACACTGTCAAAGCAATTTAGAAATGTCATAGTATGGGCAATTTAGAAATGTCATACTTTAATAAAATTAAATTACGTCGCCGTTAAAATTTTTTCCCGCT
>PFMC01000051.1 GCA_002785295.1 Candidatus Komeilibacteria bacterium CG_4_10_14_0_8_um_filter_37_78 | reverse complement strand
TTATTCATAGTGTTTTTAGGCTAAATAATCTTATCTTAATAGCCTAGAATACCACACTGTAAAGTGTAAACCTTATTGCTGCAATGTTAACAACCATATTCAGTGGGCTGTTCAAAATTTTAGCTAAAATTAGGTAATTATTGGTTAAATTGGCGTAGCCCTACCTAATCGTTGAATTAAATTTCTTAAATATACTAAATGTAATAGAGGGATTGTTAATTTCATTTGATTATGGTACAAATTAAATACTATGCAAGATAATACAGAAGCAATAAAACAAAGAATAGACATTACTGATTTAGTTCAGGAATACATCAAATTGACTCCAGCTGGGGCCAATAATTTTAAGGCTAATTGTCCTTTTCATAATGAGAAGACACCGAGCTTTATGGTTTCCAAAGATAAACAGATTTGGCATTGTTTTGGTTGTGGCGAGGGTGGAGATATTTTTTCTTGGGTGCAGAAAATGGAAGGTGTTGATTTTCCAGAAGCTTTGCGGATTCTCGCTAAAAAGGCTAATGTAGAGTTGCAGTGGCAACAGCCAGAATTATCCAGTGCAAAGACAAAGCTACTAGACATTTGTAAAGCAGCTAGTAATTATTGGCATGAGTTATTAATAAAAGATGAGCAAGCTAAGTTTGTTCGTGATTATCTAGAGGAAAGACAGATCCAGAGTGAAACTATTTTGATTTGGCAGCTCGGGTGGGCACGAGAAAGCTGGGATGATTTATTGAACTATCTGAAAGAGCAAGGATTTAAAGAACAAGATATTTTTGATGCGGGATTAATTATTAAAAGTGAAAAAAAGAATAGCTACTATGATCGTTTCCGCAATCGTTTGACCTTTCCAATCACTAATCACCATGGCCAAGTAGTTGGTTTTACAGCACGGACCATGGCCAATGAAGAAGCCAAATATATCAATACGCCGCAAACAGTTATTTATAATAAGAGTAATATTTTATACGGTTTAGAAAAAGCGAAATCAGCTATTCGTAAACAAAATTATACTATTTTGGTGGAAGGCAATATGGATGTCATTACTGTTTGGCAAGTAGGTACGCAAAATGTTGTTGGTGTTTCTGGGACAGCATTGACACTGGAGCAGGTCAGCTTATTAAAACGTTATAGTCCTAATGTGATGATTGCTTTTGACTCGGATAGCGCTGGTCAGAAGGCGAGTTTGCGAGGTTTGGACATTGCTTGGCAAGAAGGATTGAATGTGAAGATCATCAAACTTAAGGCTGGTAAAGATCCCGATGAATGCATCAAACAAGATAAACAGTTGTGGTTGCAATCAATTAAAGAGGCAGTCAATATTATTGATTATTATTTTGAGATGACTATTGCAGATTTGGATTTACAGCGCAGTGATCATAAGAAGAAAGCAGCTGTTTCATTATTACCAGTAATTGCGCGTTTACCAGACGCAATAGATCGTATTCATTATTTGCAAAAACTTGCCGATCTAATAAATATTTCAGTCAATGTTTTGGAAGATAAGATTAATAGTCTAAAAAAACAAGAGGGGACTATTGTTCAAACAGAAGAAAAGTCAGCACCAATGATCAAACGCGATCCTTTGGAATTATTAACTCGACGAATAATAGCGATCTTGCTATGGCAACCTAGTAAAATTTCTTTGGTGATTGATCGTCTATTACCTGAAGAGTTGAGTGGAGAAAGTTATCAGACTATTTACAAAGAGCTGGTAATTCATTATAATAAGGGAGCTTGGCAAGGTCAGGAGGCGGCTCAAGCAAGACAGACTGCAGAAGCGCTATTTATTGACAAAAAGGAAATATTGGATAAAGTGAATACATTGTCATTGTTGGCAGTCAAAGATTTTCAGGAAAACACAGATCACGAATTGGATTATGAGATTGATTTGTTGATTACTAGATTAAAAGAGGAAAATAAAAAGAATATCAGGCAAAAGATCAGTGATGAACTGAGTCAAGCAGACGCGCGAGGAGATCGACAAAAGGTTGATGAATTATTAGAAAGGTTAAATAAATTAAATTAATAATTTTGTATTAAATTACAGTTAAGTCATAGTTGGTTTTAATAAACCATTATTTTTTATGCCTAAGAAAAAGACTACAACTAAAAAAGTCGCCAAGAAGACTATCAAGGCGAAACCTAAAACAGCTCGTGTTAAGCGGGGTGTTCAGAAAACTACAAAGGCAAAAGCTACAACAAAGAAACCCGCTAAGCGGAAAGTAGTAGCAAAGTCAAAAAAGAAAGTCTCTACTCGAAGTACTACACGTAGTGCTGCTAGTAAGAAAAAGAATAAAGCGGTGATCAAAAAGGCTGCCAAGCCAAGGGCGAAGCAAAAATCACCAGTAAAAAAGAAACCAGCCAAAAGCGTCAACAAAAAGAAAGTTGTAGCAGAGGTTTATGAAGTTTATAAACCGACAGATGATCAAATCAAAGATCTTTTGTATAAAGGTCGTTTGCGGGGTTTTATTACAGAGGATGAGATCGTTTATTTATTTAAAGACATTGAGGAGTATATCGCCGACTATGAAGACTTTTTGGATTTGATTGATGAACATGGTTTAGGTGTTGTCGTGCCAGAGGGTGGTATTTTGGATATTGAAATGAACAAGGACCTGGGCAAATTGGCAGACTTGATTGATTTATCTGCTGATTCTATTCAGATGTATTTACGTGAGATTGGGCGGGTACCATTATTGAAAGGAGAAGAAGAAGTACAGCTAGCTAAGCGAAAAGAAAAGAGTGATATGGAAGCACGTTCCAAACTGATCACTGCAAATTTGCGATTGGTAGTTTCTATTGCCAAGAAGTTTGTTGGTCGAAATTTATCATTATTGGATTTGATTCAAGAAGGTAATATCGGTCTTTTTCGAGCAGTTGAAAAATTTGATTATCGTAAGGGGTATAAATTTTCTACCTATGCTACTTGGTGGATTCGACAGGCCATCACTAGAGCTTTGGCTGATCAGTCTCGTACGATCCGCATTCCCGTGCACATGGTGGAAACTATTAATCGTTTCCAACAGGTAGAAAGAAGATTGATTCAGGATTTGGGTCGTGAACCACTACCAGAAGAGATTGCTTCGGAAATGGGCGAAGATATTGATAAAGTTAGGCAGATTATTAAGATCTCGCAAGAAACAGTTAGTTTAGAAACATCTGTGGGTGAAGACGATGAAGATAGTACTTTAGGAGACTTCATTGAAGATGATAAGACGATCACTCCAGATAGAGTAGCTTCACTACAATTGTTAAGAGATCATGTCAAAGAAATAATTAGCGAACTGTCTGCGCGTGAACAGAAGATCTTGGAAATGCGCTTTGGGCTTGATGATGGTGTGGCTCATACTTTGGAAGAGGTGGGACAAGAATTTGGTGTAACCCGTGAGCGTATTCGTCAGATCGAGGCTAAGTCTCTGGAAAGAATTCAGGAGCATGTTGATATGAGAAAACTACGAGATTATTAAAATATTTTATATCTTGATAAAAAGAGACGCTAGATGCGTCTCTTTTTTAATACTATACAGGAAACCCTGCCAGTAGGAAGGCTTTAGAAGCTAAAGCCTGACGGATGGCAGGGATGGATGGTTTAACATACTGCAAGT
>PFMC01000017.1 GCA_002785295.1 Candidatus Komeilibacteria bacterium CG_4_10_14_0_8_um_filter_37_78 | reverse complement strand
GAGGATTTGGTATGGATGGGCTTACGCCCATGCAAAAACTCAATGATCTGGCAAGTGTAAACCTTTCGTTGCAATGCTACAATCCTTGACTTAATCAAAAATATATAGTATAAATAATATCACCTTATTAAAAGCTAATTATCCGCTTTGCTAAGCGGTTTTAATTTTATGGAAATACGTAATATTGCTATTATCGCTCACGTTGACCACGGTAAGACTGCCCTAACTGATGCTTTGATGCAACAGACTGGCATGTCAGAAGTCGGAGACAGTATGGACAGCGATACTCTAGAGCAAGAAAGAGGCATTACAATCTATTCAAAAAATACTTCTGTCTATTATAAAGACACGAAGATTAATATTGTAGATACACCCGGACACGCTGACTTTGGTTCTGAAGTTGAGCGTGTTTTACGTTCCATTGATTCTGTCCTTTTGATCGTTGATGCTCAAGAAGGGCCAATGCCACAAACAAAGTTTGTGCTGAAGAAATCCCTGGACTTAGGTTTAAAGCCAATTGTTGTCCTTAATAAGATAGATAAGGATGCAGCCAGACCAGATATTGTCCAAGAAATGGTTTATGAATTATTTCTAGATCTTGGGGCTAATGACGAACAACTAGACTTTACTACACTCTATGCTATTGCTAGAGAAGGTATTGCTAAAACAGATTTGGATGACGATAATAAAGATTTAACACCGATACTAGATATCATCTTAGAAGAAGTACCAATTGCTTCCAGCGAAGAAGCTGAAAACAAACCACTCAGAATTCAACCTTTTAATCTAGCTTATGATAATTTCCTTGGTAGAATGACTGTCGCTAGAATCTATGAAGGTGAGATTAAAGATAGTTCTAATGTGATTATCAAAGACTCTGAGGGAAAATCTAGAAAAGGTAAACTAACTAAACTATTCACTTTTGAAGGTTTAAAAAGAAAAGAAGTCACCAGTGCCAAAGCTGGAGATATTGTCATGATTGCTGGCTTGTCTGATATTTTCATTGGTGAAACTATTTGCACCAGTGCTGATCAAGAAGCTCTTCCTGCTATTAATATTGATGAACCTACTATTTCCTTAAACCTCTTTATTAATAGCTCCCCTTTTGCCGGTAAGGATGGTAAATTTGTGACTAATCGACAAATCAAAGAAAGACTAGAAAAAGAACTAGAAGTTAATGTTGGTTTAAAAATTGATTTCTCTGCAATTGATCATTATAAAATCTATGGGCGTGGTGAAATGCACATTGCTATCTTGCTTGAAAATATGAGACGAGAAGGATATGAAATGTCTATTTCTCAACCACATGTCATCATCAAAGAAGAAAAAGGTATCAAACTTGAACCATTTGAAGAAGTGACCATCAATGTCCCCGAAGAAGTGTCTGGATCAGTGATTCAAAAACTATCAAGCAGATTTGGTAATCTGATTGAAATGGGACCAGAACATGGCGGCGTTAAACTTATCTTTGAAATACCTACTAGAGGTCTTCTTGGTTATCGTAATGAATTTATTGTTGATACTAGAGGTGAGGGCATTCTTTACAATCGAGTGATTGGCTTTGTTCCTTATGTTGGGGTCATCAAAAAAAGCAATGTTGGTTCAATGATTTCCATGGCTACTGGCAAAGCGCTTGGCTTTTCTTTATATAATTTACAGAACAGAGGAGTTCTCTATATCGGTGCGAATACTGCAGTCTATGAAGGTATGGTTATTGGCAATACTGCTAAAGGCGATGACATGGCTGTTAATCCGATCAAGGGTAAACAACTATCCAATATGCGATCTTCTGGGGCTGATGAAGCCATCAACCTCACTCCACCAATGCCCCTGACTCTAGAACGTGGAATGAGCGTCATGAGTGATGATGAATACCTAGAAATAACACCCCATAATATCCGTTTGAGAAAACAGTTCTTATCTGAGAGTGAAAGAGTAAAAATGAGCAGAACTAAGCAATAAACACCCTCTTTCTTCGAATTATTACTACTTTCAATTATTACTATTGACAAGATGAATGATATGATGTATCCTAGCGATAGGATTTACGCTAATATCACTATATAGAAATAAAGTCGGATTTCTATTTTGTATTAGGAGTCCATTTTAATTTAATTATGAAGAACATGACAGGAACTATCAAAAAGCTCACTGAAAAAAACTTTGGTTTCATTACACCTGACGAAGGTGGCGATGATCTATTCTTCCACGCTAACAGTCTAGTAGACGTTGAATACGGCGCTCTACAAGAAGGTGGTAAGGTTGAATATGAAGTGATTGACACTCCAAAGGGTCAGGCAGCTGACAAGGTTACAGTAGTAGCTTAAGGCTATCACGTAACTAACGAGTTTTAAAAATATATAATTTATTTTTATATCGTTTACAAAAAACATCCCGCTCTGCGGGATGTTTTTAATTCTATAAAAATTTCTGTTACTCTCAGCCTCTACAACTTATCTAGATTAAAATCCTCTGTCCACTCAATACTAGTAAAACGTTGAAAATCAATCTTCAGATCTTCAAGTTTATCATTGATTTTAAGAGGCTTCCCATCTATTACCGCCCTAATCCTATCGTTATATTCACTTATCTTTTCTCTAGCACTTTCTCCTATATCCGCCGCCATACCAGCAAACATTGTTTCTATATCTTTGGCGACTTGATTTTTAGTACCTGACAACCCTTCTTTGGCTTTCAAATACTCAATAACCTTTCTTTTTTCTCTTTCTCCTTTTCTGTAATACTTGGATCAACATACTCTTTTACTGTCCATAATTCTTCTACCACTTCACTTGGCAAATATTTGTATTGAGGTGGTATTAGATCCTCAACATTTTCATCATCTGAGACAATGTCTGGAGAAGAAAATTGTTCAAATTTCTACATATTATTAATCTAAATAATTTATTTCTTCTTTGTCTTTGCTTTGGCTTTCGTTTTTTCAGGAGCTGCTTTTTTCTTTGAAACTGCTTTGGCTTTCACTACTTTTTTAGGTTTTACTACTTTTTTAGTCTTTGGCTTTGCCACTTCTTTTGGTTTAACCACCACTGTCTTCTTTACCACTTCTTTCTTAGCTGCTGCAGTCAAACCAAGCGCAGTCATAATTAGATCCAATTTAGCATTGATTTCGTCTAACTGTTTACTGCCTTGACCAGAACCTTTGTTACCGCGGTCTCCTTTATCAAAACAATTGCTACAATAAATTGGTTTATCACTTGATGGTTTAAAAGGAACTTCACATTTTTGACCACATTTATTACAAACAGCTTGGTGCATTTCTCGATCACGAGAACCAAATCTTCCTGCATCTCGGCCACTTGATCTCCTTGGTGCATCATTATCTTTACCGCGAAAGCAATCACTGCAATAAACTGGCTTTTCACCCGTTGGACGAAAAGGAACTTCGCAGTCTTTACCACAATCACTACAAGTCGCTCTGTGCATTGTTGGTCTGCCTGAATCTCTATCGCTAAATCCTCTACTACTACTTCTACCGCCAGACCTATTATCTCTTCTAAAATTACCCATTTCTTTAAAATTAATTGTTGATTATAACTAAAGACAGTATATGCCTATAATCAGGAAAAAGCAATGACTACCGGCTCTATAGCATTTAGTGTGGTGGATAAATCAAAAATAGTGGTAAAATTAGCTATAAAATAAAGCTTCCCAACTTTACGCTAAAAATAACCACTATT
>PFMC01000014.1 GCA_002785295.1 Candidatus Komeilibacteria bacterium CG_4_10_14_0_8_um_filter_37_78 | reverse complement strand
TTAGAAACATTGATACTTATATTGCTAAAATGACACTAGCCTTTTTGCCACTAATTTGGATACTAAACTATCACACTAGTTGACGGAGAGCCATATATGACTTCTGTCAAGGGTACAAAAAAATACCCACTTGGTGCTAAATTTTAAGTATATTTTATTCTAGATGTTCCTTAATATGAGCTCGATAATCAACAAAGGTCTTTAAGACAATGAACAATAATAATAAAGCTACAGGTGCCTTAAAAATCATTAAAATAAAACCTCCTAAAATAATAGTAAATTGCATCACCATAATTCGCTTATAGGGAGCCATCATAATCTCTTTAATTTCTTTCTTATATTCTTCCTTTTTAATAAAATTATAGAACAAAGAAAATCCATGACCAACTACAAAGGCTAGAAAACCCCACCAAATATATTCCATAGAAAAAACAGTGTCTACAGCAGCAAATGGATTATTTTGAACAATATCTGTATTTTCAACTCCAGTCACAGACTATACAAAGCTTGAAGTAAAAAATATTGTAATAATAAACATTAAATGGACGAACATAAAAATACCATAATGTACGCAAAAAAATGGTATAGAAAACAGTTTATTAATAATGATCAAAAAATTGTCTTTGATCTTCAAAGAATGAACTGTACTAATCAACATTTTGACTATATTATAGATACCAATAACTAACGACTCCAACCAATAGTACAAAATTAAGTTGCCCACAGACCAATCCCAAAACAAAACACCAATGACGGCAAGTACATTGGCTAATATTAATGCATAAGAAGATACTGCATCTTCACCTTGTTTTACTGGTTCTTTAAATACCATCTTCATTAGTCCAAATACTTAGCTTTATTAATCAAATGTTCATCATAATCTTTACTATAAATCACTCGACCATCATCATTGGTGGTTAAAAAGAAATAATAATCATTAGCAATCGGGTTCAGCACCGCCTCAATCGCTGATAGACTGGGATTGCAGATTGGACCTGGTGGCAATCCTACATTCTGATAAGTGTTATATGGTGAATTAATCTTGGTATCGGCAAAGCTAGGTTGAGTTAAACCTTTATCAGTCACATAATTGACAGTAGCATCAGATTGTAATGGATAATTATCAGCCAACCTTCTTAAGAAAATATCTGCCACCATTGCCCGATCGCTTGGCGTTCTCACTTCATGTTCAATGATCGAAGCTAAGGTGACGATCTCTTCTAAAGTCATACTACTGTTGTCAATTTGTGACTGCAAGCTAGCCATCACTTTCTGCGAAAAATTATTTAATAATTTTGCAATAATTTCTTCAGCAGTTGTAGCTGCAAAAATTCGATAAGTATCAGGAAATAAATAGCCCTGTAAATAATCCCGCTGGCTTCTCTTTGGTAAAAAGTTATAATCATATTTTTGCTCAAGAGCATTAATGAAATCAGCTGTAGCTAAAATATCATTGGCAGCTAAATACTCTGCCATTTCTTTATTAGTCCATCCTTCAATAAAAGTTAGTGATCTCTCTTCTTGATAAGTTGGTGTTGTTAGTCGTCTGGCAATTTCTTTGATTGTCATGGCTGATGATAGATAATGTTGTCCAGCTTGAATATTATTATCCAACTGATGTAGTTTGATATAAACACGAAATGCTAAAGCAGATTTTATGAATTCTCCACTAACTAAATCATTGGTGATACTGTCAATGCTAGTACCTGGTTCGACCGCAAATATATTTTGTTGCTCATCATCATTAACTGTCGTATTGATAATTCGTAAATAATAAAAAAAAGTGATAACAATCATAATCACGATTACCACAATTGATCTTAGATAAATACTTTTTTTCTTTGGATACATTTATTGTTCATTAAACTATTTAGGTTTTCACAAGTGGGACAAAGATAAATCCAGGGAAAGTCCTTTTCTGAAAACGGTCATTACTAATCTTTTCTAATAATACTAAACTTTGATTCCCTTGACCAACTGGAATGATCATCCGTCCACCTATTTTTAGCTGGTGCATCAAACTGGTTGGTATCTCATGACTGGCTGCGGCGACGATAATTTTGTCATATGGTGCTGACAAAGAAAAGCCATCATAGCCGTCACCATGAATAATCTGAACATGATCAAAGTTATATTGTTGTAAAACTTCTTTGGACCTGCGAATCAACTCTGGTAATATTTCCATGCCGATCACTTTTCCAGAATCACCGACTAGATAAGCTAACAAAGCTGTTTGCCAACCCGAACCACTACCAACATCCAAAACCTTATCGCCAATCTCGATATCTAATTGCTCTAACATAAAGACCACAGTTGATGGCTGGGAAATAGTCTGACCAAAACCAATACTTAAAGGATGATCATGATAAGCCTGATCAATATGAGTGGCGTCAATAAAATCCTGACGATCAATCAACCGCAGAGCTTGCTCTAAGCGTGGAGACTTTAACAAACCTCGCCCTTTCATGTAGCTAATCAATTGTTCTTTTTGATCATCAATCATGCCTTTATTATACCATTAATGGCCAGCAAAAGCATCCAAACTTGAATTCTAAGTCAAGTGCATATTTTCAATAAATACCTCATAGGGTGTTAAGTAGTTAAGTCTCTTCCTTGGGCGGTTATTAATTAGTTTAACCACTCTTTCTATATCTTCTTGTTGTATATTAACAAAAGGTGATCCTTTAGGAAAGAATTGTCTAAGTAATCCATTAGTATTCTCATTACAGCCTCTTTCCCATGAATGATAAGGAAAGGCAAAATATATATCCATTCCAGTAAATCTTTCAATTATTTCATGATATGCAAATATGCTACCATTGTCATAGGTTATTGTACTCTTTTTACTTCTAGGTATCTTCTTAAACCTTTCAATAGTCTTATTCTTTAGTTATCTGAGCAGTGGCATGTTCTAACTTATCTGCAAATAGTATACCACTCCTTCTATCTACGTGAGTAAGTATATGTATATTCTTTTCTTTACCTACTATTGTATCTCCTTCAAAATCTCCTAATCTTTCTTTTATTTCAACCTCTATAGGTCTTTTATCTATTCTCTTCTTCTTAGCCTCTTCACGCCTCTTTTCACGTATTCTAGTACCATATCTACGTCTATATCTACCCTTTTGACATCTTAAATATCTTTTTAAATCACGCCTTCGATTGTATATATATTTATATATCGTTTCATGACATATAACTATCTCATAATTTTTTCTCAATCTTCCACTTATTTGCTCTGGAGACCAATATAATTTTAGTTGCTTAACAATATATTCTTCTAACCATTTATTACTTTCTATTCTTTTTTTATAGTAATGAGCTTTTATTTGTCTATGTAAATACATTCTTCTTGCAGTACCTGCATGATATATATTATTATTTTGTTTATTTCTATTTAATTCTCTAGATATAGCTGATTGACTCTTATTTATCTCTCTAGCTATCTCTGCTTGTTTAAACCCTCTTCTTATTAGTAGTGATAGTATTATTCTGTCTTCTTGTGTAAACTGATTATATGATCTCATAGTATTTTGGTTAATTATTGTTGTAAGAAACTAATTATACCTAATCTATGAGATCTTTTGTTGAATTATGCACTTGCAGATAGAATGTAGCAAATATCAAGGCTCCCCGTCAATTAGTGTGATAGTTTAGTATCCAAATCAGTGGTAAAAAGGCTAAAGTAATTTTGGCAATATAGTGGTCAATATTTCT
>PFMC01000073.1 GCA_002785295.1 Candidatus Komeilibacteria bacterium CG_4_10_14_0_8_um_filter_37_78 | reverse complement strand
CAGACCGAGAAAAAGACTTGGCTGGAAGACCCCTTATGAGGTATTCTATGAAAAGACAGGTGTTGCACTTCGAGTTTGAATGTACCGCTACAATGGTTGACAAAATCTTGAATATGTGCTATAATAGTATATTAATTAAGTACAATAATAACTAAAAAAACCGTAAAAAGGAGCTTAAATGAATATATTTACTGAAATAGTAAATGGTAGAGAGGTTGACCTGGAATTTGATATGGAGCAGGTAATGTCTTATGGTGATCCAGAAGATATGGACAATACACCGTATTCTCTGTTGTTAAGAAAGGTCGACAAACTTAAAACTCTGGCCGCACTCTGCAATGCAGACAAAATCGTCTTCGCCGAGAAGATCAAGGGTGAGGAATATAAGATTATCAAGGGTGGTGAGACATTTATTCTTACTGCCAATCCTGATCCTGAAGGCGCGTGGTTAAATATTGGACTAAGAGCGCCCAATACTGAGGTTGAGACAAAGATACAAAGCAATGAAGAGATCCTTGAGGAAGTTTCCTTGAGGAGATAAGCCACTCTCCTACAAACTGAGTAGAATATGCAACAATTGTGTATTCTACTCTCCCCTAAGATTGTAAATACCTTGTAGTCTTGGGGGAGAAAGAGTAATATTAACAATTGAATAGTGGAGAATAAATGAAAGAATGTTTTCTTGTATCATATGTTTTGATGGGATATGCGAATGATAGCTTCGATCAAATACCATGGTTTCGCTCTGTCATTGTTATGGGTTTAATAGAATGGCAGATAAACAACCCGCAATGCGTAATAGTATACACTTTGCCGAAGACTCGGAACGAGGCAAGTGAATACAGAGCAAACCTTGCCACATTTTTATAGGAGAGAAAAAATTAGAGTCGATCAATGATCGGCTCTTTTTTTCCCCATAAATGGATATATAGTGCTTTTACAATCTTTATGCTACGATTTAAAAAGGCAAAGAAACTATATGGATTTATTTAGCAAAAACGTAGAAGCAGCTAGACCACTAGCAGACAGAATGCGAGCCACAGATTGGACGCAGTTTTTTGGTCAGAAAGATATTGTAGACAAAGATAAGATTCTTCGTCAGGCCATTGCTAAAGATCAGCTTCCTTCAATGATCTTCTGGGGACCACCAGGGACAGGTAAGACCACTCTAGCTTCTATTATTGCCAATAAGACTAACTCAGACTTTGTGCAACTATCTGCTGTCAGTAGCGGTAAGAAAGATCTATTAGTTGTGGTTAGTACAGCTGAGGATAATTTAAAGCATCACCAAAAGAAAACTATCCTTTTTATAGACGAAGTACATCGTTGGAACAAGGCTCAGCAAGATGCTTTGTTACCCCATGTGGAAAGAGGGATTATTACCTTGATTGGAGCAACAACAGAGAACCCATCATTTGAAGTAATCTCAGCCTTATTATCTCGTTGTCGAGTGTTTGTTTTATCTGCCCTTAGTTCAGATGATATTGTGAAGATCTTAAATAAAGCTTTGAAGAATGAAGAATTTGGCTTAGGTAAATATCAGGCCAATATCAACCAGAGGGATTTGAAATATTTAGCTGCTCTTTCAGCTGGTGATGCTAGAGTGGCCTTGAACGCCCTTGAGTTTGCAGTACTGACCAAGAAGAAGAGTAATGGTAAACTGGAGATTGTAAAAGGAGATTTTGAACAGGCCATCCAGAATAGTAATCTATATTATGATAAAAATGGTGAAGAGCATTATAATATTATTTCAGCCTTGCATAAAAGTATGCGCGGCTCTGATGCTGATGCAGCTCTTTATTATCTGGGTAGAATGCTCGAAGTTGGAGAAAAGCCACTCTATGTGGCACGTCGGTTAATCAGATTTGCATCTGAAGATATTGGTCTTGCTAATTCACAAGCCTTGGTTCAGACAGTAGCAGCTTATGAGGCCTGTCATTATATTGGAATGCCAGAGTGTGAACTGGCCTTAGCTCAAGCTGTGGTCTACATGGCTAAATGTAAAAAGAGTAATGAACTTTATGTTGCTTATGGTAAGGTTAAGAAAGATGTAAAGGAGACAATGCATTTGCCAGTACCACTTCACATTCGTAATGCGCCAATAGATTTGATGAAAGACATTGGTTATGGTCAGGGTTATCAGTATTCCCCAGATCATGATTACCAAGAGGAGCAAACATATTTACCGGAGAAGTTAAAGAATAGAAAGTATTTAAAGCAGTAGATGATATAATATTAATGCTTAAACAATAATTATATTCAATATGACTAGGCATCAATTAGCCAAACAACTAGCGGTTCAAGCAGGTAAGAAATTATTAAAAGATTTCAAGAATTTTAAGAGAACAGAAACTGTTTTTAAGAGAAACCATGAAGTGGTGACCAAATATGACAAACAGGCAGAAAAGATCATTCTTGATGGGATTAAAAAACATTATCCTAATGATGCTATTCTTTCTGAAGAGGCTGGAGCGAATAATAAGAAGTCTGAATACTTATGGGCTGTTGATCCTCTTGATGGCACTCATAATTTTGTGATGAATGTGCCGACCTTTTCCGTTTCCATAGGCTTATTTCATTTACCTGAAATGAAAGAAGAAAATGCCTACATCAAAGAAGCAACTATTTATTGGCCTAATATGAATAATCTCTATACGGCCGGATCTGGCAAGGGGGCATTTGAGAATGGTAAGAGAATTAAAGTCTCGAAAGTTAATAATATCCAAGACACGCAACTCGCTTATTGTTATGGGAAGTTGAGAGCGCACAGAATAAAGGCGGTAAGATATTATCTAGTCTTAAAGCAAAGAAGAATTAGTGCCAGACAGATAGGTTCAGCAGCAATTGAATTGTCTTTGGTTGCTTCTGGTTTTCTGGATAGTATTATCATCCCTGGTGCTAATCTTTGGGATGTAGCAGCTGGAGTATTAATTGTTAGGGAAGCTGGAGGCCAGGTGACAGATGCAGAGGGTAAAGAATGGAATATAGATAGCAAAGATATGGCCGCTAGTAATGGTCTGATTCACAATAAAGTATTAAAAATATTTAATAATGCCTAAAAAGATTATAGAAATTAAAGTCATTCCTCGCTCTAAAGAGAATAAGGTGATCGAAGAGGGTGATAATAAGTTAAAAGTAAAGTTAACAGCGCCACCGGTTGATAACAAGGCTAACTTTGCTTTGGTCGATATATTAGCTGAGCACTACCAAGTGAGGAGGGGCCAGATTGCTATTATTAGTGGTGTGAAAGATAGGAATAAGAAAGTGCAAATAGAGCTTTAGTTTATTCAATAAAAAATAATCTGATCAAACTTTACTTGATCGGTTTTTTATTTAAATAAAAAAAACACCAACAAACGGTGGTTTAATTTATATGGGGCATTCTTCGCTACGCGAAGAATGGTGGGCGAGGAGGGACTCGAACCCTCACGAGTGTTTAGCTCATTGGATTTTAAGTCCAACGCGTCTACCAGTTCCGCCACTCGCCCGGTAAAGTATTTATATAAATAGCCGCGTCTGACGCGGCTCATCTTCACTCATCTCGCTTTCTAGCGAAATCGAGCTGAGCTCGATGGAGCGGGTGACCGGATTCGAACCGGCGACCTTTTCCTTGGCAAGGAAGTGTTCTAGCCAACTGAACTACACCCGCATGTAACAGAAGCTATTATAACAAAATATTACATTTTGTAAAGGTTAGCTTGAGAGAATGTTAAAGCAATATGATAATGTCATACTTGAGCAAAATAGAAATGTCATACCCCTATCAAATCAGCCTAATTTATCCTCATATTTAAGCATT
>PFMC01000004.1 GCA_002785295.1 Candidatus Komeilibacteria bacterium CG_4_10_14_0_8_um_filter_37_78 | reverse complement strand
CTTTTGTTTATTTCCCTTGATATAGAGGAAGGACTTCGATTTAATTCCCTAGCCATGGCTCTTACTGATTGTTTTTACCATAACATTAATTGAATTTTCTCTCGCTCCTCAATTGTTAGATGTTGGTATTTCATACGCTTTGATAATATCTTTAATTATATCAAAGTGTTGCACTTACTTATTGAACTGGGGGGATAATATTGCGTTAAAGCTGAAAGCGTCGTAAAATAGGTATGGGTGTGGGTTTAGAAAGGAGTTATGGTTTAGTAGTAAGGTATGGTGATGATAAACTTAACCTAATAACCATATCCTAACTTTCTTCTCAACCCAAACCTAATGACTATTTATAATTTGATGCTTGGTTATTGTAATTTATTTTTATGCTAAATGAGATTAGCAAACAACTTACTTCATTTCTAGAATATTTAGAAATTGAAAAGAACAGAAGTCCGCTGACAGTTCGGAACTATGCTTTTTACTTACATCGATTTTTGGATTTTGCAAAGATCGCTAAGCCTGCAGATATTACCGTGGAGAAAGTGAAGAATTTTCGTTTGTATTTAAATCGACTAAAAGTTGGTGAAAATACTTTAAAGAAGAGTACACAGAATTATCACATCATTGCTTTGCGTAGTTGGCTCAAATATTTAGCCAAACAAGATATCAAAACTTTGGCCGCAGAGAAATTGGAGCTAGCCAAAATAGGCGAGCGGATAGTGGATTTTGTCGAGGGCAGTGATTTGGATAGATTATTGGCAGCACCATTAAAGGTTGCTAATGAAGAAGTGATCCAAGCTCGTGATAAAGCAATTTTGGAATTATTATTTTGTTCTGGTTTGCGTGTTTCAGAATTAGTCAATTTAAAACAGGACGATATTAATTTAAAGAAAGATGAATTTACAATTCGTGGTAAGGGTGATAAGCCAAGGATAGTTTTTTTATCTAATCATGCGCGCCATTGGATCGCAAATTATTTGCGGGTTAGATCAGATATGGAACCCTTTTTATTTATCGCTCATGATCGGGCGAGTGAAGCAAGGGAAGATGAGGCCAAACCTTTGTCACCGCGTTCAGTACAAAGGATGGTGGAGAAATATGCGAAGGTCGCTGGGATTACCAAAAATGTGACGCCGCACACTTTAAGACATTCCTACGCTACAGATTTATTGCAAGGTGGGGCAGATATCCGATCAGTACAATCCATGTTGGGGCATTCTAGTATCACGACCACTCAGATTTACACCCACATCACTAATCAGCAATTACGCGACGTCCATAAAGCCTTTCATGGACGTTCTCGCGATAAAGATAAATAGTTTAAAAAAGCGATGGATCAAGACATTGATCTAAAAAATTTATGTAAAGCCTGTAGTACAGAGCCGATTTATATGGAGGGCCTTTGTGAATTTTGTTATGGCGAAGAGCTAGAATGGGAAGCCTTAGAAGAAGATGAAAGGTTAAAGGAAATTATGCCCAAACACGGACAGGATCTGAAACAGAACCAGGACTTACAAACAGAACGAAGTCTGAAGAAGATTTTTAAAGAAGGTAAATAGAGATTTCTCGCTATTATAATAGTAGAGGTTTCTAACCCTTGATTTATTGTCTGTTTTATGTTAAGATTTTTCAATCTAGAGTATTTTTTCTAGAAATTAATAAGATTATCCAATAATATTATGGAAAATGTTATGGAGAATATAATCCCCGAACGTTTATCAGCCGAAAAAGAAGCAGCCATTGTTAGAAAAATTAGAGAGAAATTGGAACGAATTGATGGCGAAGCCAAAGGTATCGAATTTCAGAAGGTTAATGAGCTTCATAATGATCATTTGGAGTATTTTATTATTAAAAGTAGAGATCGAAAAACACGTCGTTGTTTTCCCAAGGGAGAAGGGATTGAGGAAAGTATTATGGAGTATATAGATGAATTAGTTGAAGAGTTAGCGGAGTAGGAAGTTTAATATATGCCCTCGTAGTTCAAAGGATAGAACAACGGCCTTCTAAGCCGTGGATCTAGGTTCGATTCCTAGCGAGGGTACCATTTTTCGCTCCGCTATGCGAAGTTCCAAATGGCGGAGCCATTTCATGTTTGGAATTTGGCATTTGCATTTTGTTTGTATTTCGGTATTTGATCATTGGAATTTAATTTTATGGTGGCTATGGTGTAACGGTTAACACTGCGGTTTGTGGTACCGTCAATGAGGGTTCAATTCCCTCTAGCCACCCCAAACGGTATCTAATATAACCGAGTTCGGTTGATTGGATATCATTGCAGGAATCTCAGCAATTTGTCGGGATTTTTGCGTTTTAGGGGCAATCTTGGATTTTGATTTGCCGGCTATGAATGGTGTAAATTCTACGGCCAAGTCGGTTATTATCCTTGGACCGGCAATCTCTTTGTATTTTTTGGTAAAGACCATATCCTCGGCTTGCATTAGGCCTCTGATGATCGGTGATGGTATTACGGTCTGGATTTTTTTGTCGGCCACCTCAAACCTCTCCCAATAAAGGCCAAGGAATAATCGTTTCATTTCATCCGGTGATTTTGTATAGGCTTCATAAGCGTTGCGGACGAACAAGAGCATATCTTGCAGTTCATCGATTCTCATGTTGAGTTTTTTATCTTGGATGTACAATTCGTCTTGCAACAGCCCAAGCTGTTCTTTAATTTTCACTTTTATTCTGGTGAAGTCGTCATCGGTAATAAGTCCGCCAAATAGTTTTTCCTCGGCAGTGTCACGCTTCTTTTCCAGCATCATCTTTTGGGTATTCAAGCCCCGTTTATCTTTGTTGATCACTTCTTTGCGACCGCTGTAAATCTTTTCAATCTTGGTCACCAGTCTGTCGGTAAAGTTGGGAGTAAATTCTATGTACTTGAACAAGTTGGCAACTTGCTGTTCTATATCCCAAACTTCCACATACTTATCTTGGCATTTAATCTGATCGCCAGACCGGTTACAGTGATAATAGGATTTATTTTTCTTAGGATGATGTTCGGCGGTGTATCTTTGGCCGCAGTTGGCACAAAAAGTCAGACCTCGTAAAATGAAATTGAATTTTTGCCGATGGCAGGCATAGCGATTATGTTCAGCCATAACCAGTTGGACTCGTTCCCATAAATCTTTATCTATAAGCAGTTTGTGTTTTCCGGTATTAACTAATCCTCGCCACCTCATCTCGCCGTAGTAAAAAGGATTTTTCAATATCTCAATCATTTTACTGTGAGCGAGCCGTTTATCGGCATGCGTTCTAAACCCTTTTTTGTATAAAGCATCACGGACTTCAAAGACCGAGTAATCTCCGGTCACATACATCTTGAATGCTTCTTGAATAAGTGGTGCCCGTTCCTCATCTACAATAATAATCCTCTTTTTCTCATCGTCTGGTTCGCCAGCATTTAAATATCCAACAGCCACGCCAGTCGGCCACCAACCCTCCCAGAATTTTAGCTCAAGACTTTTTAAAGTTTTTCTGGAAGTGATTTGTGATTGGAGTTGGTTCACACCGGCAATAACAAGATCCATAAAGTTTCCCTCGGGGCTATCAGTAATGCCCGGCTGAGAGACAGAGAAAAGTTCAACATCATGCTTTTTCATAATCGCCTTGATCTGCATGTGATCAAGAGCGTTTCTGGCTAGTCGGTCAGTGTCTTGAATGAAAACCGCCCTGATTGTTTTGTCGTCTTGGATTTTAAGTAGCATGTCTTGCAGACCTGGCCGATTCATATTGGTGGCCGATCGTCCGGGGTCTTCAAAAACGCCGTCGTCTATTAGTTTGAATTTGTTACTTTCTTAAATTCTATTCCAAAGCTTAATTAGTATTGAACACCTCATATGGTGTTAAGTAGTTATGTCTCTTACGCGGTCTATCATTAA
>PFMC01000058.1 GCA_002785295.1 Candidatus Komeilibacteria bacterium CG_4_10_14_0_8_um_filter_37_78 | reverse complement strand
GCGTCCAAGACAGGCTCTAGGTTTTCAAAAACCCTATCAAGTATTTAATCAATTAATTAACAACGCTGTTGCGTTAGATTCTAGAAACTAAGTAACCTATTACATGAATACTTTTTAGTGAATCCCTCAACTTGCCCATTTTTATGGGCTTCTATTCTTCTCGCTAAATCATTAGTCACGCCAATATACAGAGTACCTGTATTACTGGCCATGATATAAACATAAAAATCATACTCCTTTTTCATCTTACTTGAAATTAACAGCTCCATTGTTCATAATTGTCTTAATTTGAGCTGATGTTAAATCATAATTAAATATTCTTACATCATCAATTTGACCAGCAAATGGAAAACTACTACCATCATATTCAAGCCCAATAAATAAACTGGAACTTGGTGCAATTGTAACCCCATTCAAAGCTGAAATATCGCCTTGTGCGGAATATGCTGACTCCACACCATCAATATATATATCTAGTCCTGTAGCACTATCTCGATCAACAGTAAAAGCTAAATGATGCCAGGTGCTATCTGCCCCAATATCTGTAGTCGAAGACGTTACTATCTGTGTTGTATCACCATATATTTGAATCTGTGGAATACCGACAGCAGTTATTCTAAACAAATAACCATCCCCGCCTGAATATCTAGTAATTAATGAATTTATAGCTGTGTCATTACCAGTATTTTTAACCCACATGGTAAATGAGAAATCACCAACACCAGGATTTAATAAGGAATCATTAGCTACAGTAAAATAATCATCTGTACCGTCAAAACTCATTGAAGAATTTATTACTCCTGTTTCACCATTATCCCAAGCTGAACCAGCTATCTCACAATCCCCTACTACTGTCTGTGATCCTGTACCACCAATAGTCAAAGTGCCATTATTACCATTGTAGCCACCATTACTATTTGGCGCCCAATCATTAATAATTGTTCCACTACATTCATCCATCTTCCACCAGCCTATTGGTGCTCCCCTATTATAATCCCAAGCGACTTGAGCTGCTGTACGAGCATAATTATATAATTTGACATCATCAATTTGACCATTAAAATAATGACTCCTAGCACCCATTTCTAAGTTCACTGCTGTATTTGGAACAGGAAATCGCTGTGTATCACTACTAGGCGTAGCTGTTGATAAAGCGCCATCCAAATAAGCATAAATGGTTGAGCCATCCCAGGTCATCACATACTGATGCCACTCACCAGTACTAGGTTTACCAAAAGAAACATAATCATTGGAAGGGGTTTGTGCTTCATCATCTAATTCTCCACGGACTGCTGTATCACTATAAATCCATATAGCATAACCATTACTATCCCAGCCAGCACTAGCACCTTTACCAACTATATGAGGATATTGACCATTAGTATAACTATTGATCTTAGCCCAAACAGATACTGTACCAGTGGTAGTTAGATCCAAAGCTGAATCATCACTAACTAATATTTTATCATCGCCATCAAATAACATACAAGCACCTTTAATACAATCAGCTGCAGATTTCCATGTCCCATTACTAATAGTCCCCGTATTCTCATTATTACTAGTATCATAAGCTGAAGAACCTGTTTTTTCATCTAATTTCCATTCACCCGCAGGTGGATCACAAGTTGCAGTGTCACCAGGAATACAATAAGTCCGAGCAGCTGAATTATCTGAATTACCAGCACTATCTGTACCACCAGCCCCCAAGACAATAGATGCACCTTGATTATAATCTATTAATACTTCATCATCAGTTAAAATAAAATTATATACTTTTAACTCATCAATATACCCATGAAAATAATAAGTACCATCATAACCAATATAAAATTCAGTTGCTGAACAATCTGTTGAACCTGTAGTAGTAGAATTCTGAGCAACATATTTGCCATTAATATAGTGCTTAATAATACCCGTCACGCTATCAAAGGTAAATGAAACATAGGTCCACTCATTTAAAGTAATCCCTACACCAGAACATTGCCAATCAGTTGAAACGCCACCTTGATACAAGGCCGCGCACATATCATTTGAAGTTGTTTGAATTTTATAATAAAAACTATTCGTTCCAGACCCCATCAAAACCCTACCGTGATCGGCTAATGTTGGTTTAATCCAAGCAGATACTGTCATTTCTGAATAATCCTGCTGAATACTATCTTCAGTAATAGTAATATAGTCAGCATCACCATCTAAATAAACAGCCTTACCAAATTTACCCTCATTTACCCAGGTTGTATCATTATTAAAAGCGCCTGTGTTCGAATGGCCCGAACTATCATAGATTGTAGTGCCATAACCTTCATCAAATTTCCAATAAGCAGTCTGCGAGCCAACTGGACTACCACCAGCTGGATGTCCAGCATTCATATCAGAAACGATCTGCTTTGGTGTCCGGACATAATCGTATATTTTGACTTCATCAATAACCCCTTCGAACCACCTTGTAGCATCAAGTCTGGCAATCACTGGTACAGCATCTACGATACTTGGTGTAGTATCAGAACCTTCTACTGCTCCTGCCACCACTACCCCATTTACGTAAATAATTGATGTTGTAGATATCACGCCAGGTGTTTTTGTCACCGCAATATGATACCAAGTATCTACAGACAAAGCAGAAGTTGCTCGAAATCTATTTGTCCAAAAATCAACAGCTGGTTTACCATCTTTCATAGTTAAAGATAATCCCTGATTAGTTGTACCAGTACTATTGTTACCGATAATTGAGGGATAACCAGTTGACCAACTATCTCCTGTCCATTTCATCCACGCGGACATAGTAAATTGAGCATCGCCTAACAAACCAAGATTTGATGCACCACTAATATAATCATCACCACCATCAAAATCCAGAGCACTACCAACCTTTCCTAAAACCCAATCATCTTCTGTCATAGAGCCATTCATGGTGCCATTATTACCATTTCCAGACCGATCATAGGTAGTTGTAGTACCACTTCCCTCTTGAAAATTCCAATAACCAATTGGTCCTGGTGCCCAATTGTATAAATCTTTAACTTCTCTGTGTGATAAAGCTCGATTATAGATCCTAATTTCGTCTAAATCTCCATCAAATGAATAACCATAACTACCATTATTATAAATATTACCAACATATAAACTTCTACCAACATTATCAATAGCCAAAGATCCAACATCAGTATTATCCATTTCCTCGCCATCTACAAAAATAAAAATCTTATCAGCTCTACGCACACAAACTATATGATGCCATTCATCAGAGGATATTTCAGTTGGTGATGTAGCTGAATAGCTAGTTGAACTTGAAGCAAAAGTGAGGTGCGGTGTTTTATTTGCACCATAACCAACACTACACACAAACTCATTTGTGCCAGGATTAGCACCAGTATTCCACTTATTAACGAGAGAGCCTCTTGAAGAAGAATATGTACCATCAATTTTTGCCCAACCAGAAATAGTAAAATCATTAGCGCCAAAATCAAAAGGCGACAAATCACCAATATCTACCCGCGATGATGAAACAGTGCCAAAATCTCGACCACTACCATACTTACCTGTAACCACAGAAGTACCAGTAACCGTACCAGTATAGCCATTACCAGAAGCATCAACTAAATCACCTGAAGACTCATCCATCTTCCAATAACCAACCAATCCATCACTTAACCACTTACTTGATTGGCCGCCCAGAGCAACGCTCACTCCAGAAGCAGAACTAACTCCCGCTAAACCAGCATTATAATCAGTTAAAACTTGAGCTTCTGTACGAGCATAATCATAAATCTTAAACTCATCAAATAAACCAATAAGGGTGTCATGTCCATAGGCACGACCAATACGATCTATTGTAAATGTATTGGCAGACGAAAAGGCACTAGTGCTATTTTTATACACACCATCTAAATAAACTTCTATTCCGCTAGTTTTAATATTTAATGTTAAATAATACCAAGTATTTAACCCAATCGAAACCGAAACCGACTTACCAGCACCAGTATCGTCTTGCAAATTAATGGATCCAGTATAAATCGTTATTACATCATCCCAACCTCTACTATTTGGCCCAGATACTAAGCCGGCACCATTAGCATAAGTATCCCATTGATTTATTTTAAACCAAGTTGATATTGAATGATCTTCTGATAAATCTAAAACCATAGCCGTTACATCCACATAAGCACCATCACTTAGCTGCAAACATTTTCCAGAAATACACATATCCTCTGTTTGCCACGAATGTGTACCTGCAATTATTCCATTATTACCACTTCCCGCACTATCACAAATATCATCTCCATCAGAACATGTATTATCTACACCTTCATCAAATTTCCAGTAACTAACTGGACCTATTCCCTGTTCTTCACTAGCTGGTGATCCAGCAGTAACAGTATGGCCAGTAGTAGAAACAATATCTTCTCTCACCCACAACCAAGAATTTTTACCTACATGAGTCATTCTAGCAGCATAACCACCAGATCCTGCACTACCAGGAGCTGTAACATCGTTAGTCAATCCCCATCCAAGAGCCTCATTATTTGAAGCACAAGTTATATCTTCATCTGTATAAACACCCCACCTAACAGGATCATCACCAGCACCCCCACCACAATCTGGCTTATTAAATACAGGCCCACCTTCACAAGGACCATCGTACATATCTATTGAAAAAACAGTTTCAAAATCAGCAAATGTCAAACTGCCGCCATCGTCAGTATCGATACAAGAACTAGTCTCTGCTTCGCTAAACAATGCAAGGGCTGAAGTTTTATCTGTTCCAAAAGTACGTATGATACAATTTGTTGTAGGTGAATCAACACAACCCCTTAAGGATGTAAATGGGAAAGTATTGAAAATTGAAAATTTAGAATCCCCAACATTCACACCAATATCTGTTGTTTGATAAGTATTAGCTGTTGTCCAATAACCAGAGGAATAGTGAAATGTTGTGGTATCGGCACGACTTTTCATAATCAAAGACCAACCACCATCATCCTCGTTTAAATCACAATATATTTGAAATTTATCTGCAGACTCCTGACCATTCGGATCAATATAATAAATACCGTCAGTTGTAGTCGCACTTTTATTAATAGCCTGGCAAGATATACCTGGATATTCAGCAGAGCCTAAAGCAACTACATCACTTGTAGCAGATACATTTCCATAATACATAAAAACAGAAGCACCAGTTGCTGGAGCACTAGACAAAAAAGCCCAGATATCTACACTAGAATCTGTGGCATCTTCAATCCAATACTTAAGAACAGTACCATTTATATCTGTAAACCTGAGATCATCAAGATCAGCTTGCAACTTACCAGCAGTGACCAAAGCACTTAAATCTACTCCAGATAAGATTTTGACTTGTGTATTTGTCTGAGCACTACCAGAGTTTGTAATAGCAATTGTCTGACGATAAAGCCAGGTATCATTCCACCATTCAGCCTCTGCAGTATCTGGACGACGAATAAGATAAACCAAACCACTGACAATAATAATAGCAATCAGAAGAATAGACAGACTATACTGTAAATTATTTTTAATAAATTGTAATATTTTATCTAACATTTGCTAGTGTCCTACTTGCCAATTAGGCAGGTAGGATAAACTCTAATTATTTTTTTCTATCGCCCTGACGATAGCTGAAGTATCCTTTAGATTCTCAATAAAGGTGATACTGGTCTTCGGGATAATCATTAGATTATTCGGACCATGCACTTCACTGCCAAGCTTAACTAAAGCCAATTCCCCTTCTTTGGGTTGTGGCCCAGCTTGTAAATCCTTTTGATCTTGTAAATAATAGACAGACTCTAATACTACTACTTCGTCATTGATAGTTGTGATTTTACCAAAGTAAGTCTGATCATTGTTCAAAAATACTGCTTGCCAGCCATCACTGAGCAGATACTGATTGGCTGTGTCAACATTTCTGATCTTATTAACAAAAAAACTAATAATTAAAGCTAGGATTATTAGAATCACTAACCAAATAATCACTTTCTTAGTATTATCCAAAAGCTTTGGTGCTAAACTTGGTCTTTGTATTTGTTTTTGCTCTGGTCTTTGAAACCTGATGTCTTGTGGCATAGTATTAATTTAAAATTGATAATTGATAATTGAAAATTAGATATAATTCCTATTTTTTAACTTTTTTGTCATTTTGAACAATTTCGTCATCTTGACTCTCTTTTTGTCTGTTAATTTATAACTTTTTTAATTTTGACTTTTAAACTTTAAATTATTTACATGTCTTGCCCTCATCCCCGACCCTTCTCCCAATACGGGATAAGGGTGTGTTATGATTTAGGGTGATTTAAATATTAATTTGATTGTTTATGATTTTTGTTATCTATTCTATATAAATACTATCTTTACTTCTAATTATATATTTTTGAACCTTCCTTTACTCCCTCTCCCTCTGGGAGAGGGCTGGGGTGAGGGTAATTCACTGTCCTTTATTGTATAATGACAATATTTCAGCTGAACTCAAAACACGATTATAGAAACGAATATTTGAAATATCTCCATTAAAAAAAGAATTTGCAAGAGGAGTATTAGAATTTAAAATAACACCATAGGAAATACTTTGTGTAGTGCCATATAATCCATTATCAACGTCTGCTGAATCTTTTAAATCTCCATCAACATATAAATAATTAGAACTACCATCGTGCACCCCAACGATGTGATGCCATTCACCATCATTAATGGCGGTTGTGTAATATACTCTATTACTAGCAGAATATGCTCCGTCTGGACTTGTTAAAAAAGATAAGTAATTGGTTGTTACATCGTGTGAGAACATATATATTCTTTTTCCTTCGCCAGTATCCCATTTTCCAATTATTCCATTATCAATAGCAACATTGTTATAGCTGGTTTTAATCCAAGTTGATACTGATACAATGTTTCCACCTGTTGAATCATCACTTGTTACAACATAATCATCCGTCCCGTCAAAACTCATATAATCAGTATTTTGTGTAGCACCATAAACAGTACCGTGATTTTCATAAGGTGTACTATCCTTAGTTAGAATCTTTTTCAGACTAAAATTATCGATCAAAAAATCTCCCTGAGCTGCATTAGCAGCTGTTCTCACATAAATAGCCACACTAGTCCCTGTAGCTCGATAAACTGCTGAATATCTTGTCCAGGCACTAGTAGATATTCCAGTAAAACTTGTGTCGCCACTTACCCAAGTAGCACCAGCTGCACTAAAGTAAGGTATTGTTGGACAATCAACATCTTTGGCATAAACTGTCACTCGGTAGTATTGCCCAACAGTCACTCCAGATTGCGGTTCCCAAAAAGCAATGGGATTTTCAGTAGAATTTGTCAATCTTGCTGAAGTAGAGCCAGCATAGACATCGCTCGTCTCATTGGTGCGCACACCATTTGTTTTTGGATCCCAGGACCAGTTTGTAGTGGCTCCATCCTCAATATCGCTATTAGAATGCTCTTCACTCCCCACCTTCTCACTCTTTTCAGTCAAATCCCACTGACCAACTAAACCTTTAGTCAAACTACCAGAGGTGACATTGTTATTATATGAATCATAGAGTGATGTAACTTCATCTTGAGTGATTACTCTGTCATAGATTCGAACATCATCTATTGATCCATTGTAAAATGACGTAGTGCCATCCCCTCTTACCCCTATTTTCACACTATTTATTCCTCCATAGCTAGTTACTGCAGCTGATTGTCCCAGACTAGCGCCATCAACATAACCTGTATATTTTTCTTCTGAGACATCCCAGACCATCACTAAATGATGCCACTGATTATCTTCAATTAAAGATGAAGCTGAGCCTAAACCAACGGCCCTCATCCAGAAGATACTGTTACCACCACCAAATGGAAAAAACCAATCACTACTATACGATGGGGCTGTGTGGGCCTGACTAACAGCATAACTCTGACCTGCCCCTTGTTTAATCCAAGCAGACACTGAAAAATCTGCACTTGATAAGGCTGCCGTATAATTTGTATCAATATAATCATCTGTCCCATCAAAACTCATCGCCATATTGCTCTGCCCCTTACGATCTGTAGTATTAGTCGCACCATAAACTGTACCGTGGTTACTATTAGGAGTAGTGTCGACGGTTTGGATTTCTTTAACTGAAACATTATCTACCGTACCTGAAATACCCCCTCCATAAAATCTAACTATGTTAGATGAACTAGCCACAATTTCAATTTCTTTATGAGCGTTAGCATCAGTAAACGTCTGAGGTATAGTATCACTACCCAAGTCAACATATAATATTCCACTCGTTCTAGTCATATCAAAACTTATACGATAAGTAACTCCCTCCGTTAAAGTTATTACTTGTGATAAAGTACCTCCCGTAGAACTAGCTGTTGCTATACCACCACCTATACTCCAACCAGAACCAACACTCCAATCATCTGAACTATCAAAGGTTCCATTAATAACAAGTTCACTCCCCACCTTCTCACTCTTACTATCCAGTGGTGCGTGAAAAATCAAGCCTTTGGATTGACTACTAATGGTCATTGCTCTAGTACTATTGCGAGTACCATTATTATATAAAGCAGTAATCTCATCTGTTGATAATGCTCTATTATAAAAACGCACTTCATCAATAGACCCATTGAACTCCATGCTCGCTCTCATAGCCCGATCACCAATCAGTAATGGCTTGTTTGTTGTTGTTAAAGACGCTGCTTCAGTAGCAGAGCCCGTAGCAGTAACATCAACATAAATATTCCAATTATCAACACCATCAAAAGTACCAACTATGTGGTGCCACTCATTGTCACTTATATCTTTAGAAGCTACTGCTAAGCCTTTGCCAGAACTACCTTCATAGCCAAAAAGACGGATTGTACCACTCAAAAAATCTATACAATAGTTTGGATAATCACTACTATCACCATCTTTACAGACTATTGCCTCTTGCGCTGATTGAGATGTCTTAACCCAGGCTGAAATAGTAAAAGCTCCAGTTAAATCAAACTCAGGAGAATCTGGAATACTAATATAATTATCCGTACCATTAAAACTAGTTGCATCAGCGCCGACAGTTGCGCCATACACTGTTCCATGATTCTCATTTGGTGTTTTGTCTGCTGTTTGAATTTCTTTAACAATGACATCATCCCATTCTACATAACTAGCAGATGCGGAATCATTTGTAAGATAAAAGCTTGCATCATTCGCAACGGCTGTAAAATCAAAGTTTTGCCAACTAGTGCTGGTAGTTCCCTGCCAATAAGGAGAGGCGGCGCCCCCCAACCAAACTTCTGGTTCGCCTGTTCCATCGCTTCGAGTCCATCCAGTAACACGATATGTTTTTCCAACTACCAATGCCGTTCCTGCTTTCTTCGAACCAGAGTTCGTAGCTGTTGTTGTGTTTCTCAAAACATATGATCCACTCCCACCCGTTCGCGTCCCTGACTCTTTTGTATTGGTACTTGAGCCATGAACAGTCCACCCCGTTGTTACATCAGTTTCAAATGTTCCGTTAGACACTAAATCACTCCCGACTTTCTCTGCAATAGTATCTAGTGGCCAATAACCAATTAATCCTTTATCACTAACACCACCAGCTGAAATAGGGGTACTTGCTGAACTACCAGAACCAAAACCAAAATATCCCATAGCACCACCAATACCAGCGGTCAAGGAAATCACTATCAAAACAGCAATTACTGCTAGGACTAGATTGTTACTTATTTTTTTGAACATTTACCCTCATCCCCAGCCCTTCTCCCAAAATGGGAGAAGGGTGTCTATTTTGTGGTTAATTATTATTTACTTTTTTAACTTTTGACTTTTTGTTCTAAGTGTTGTAAAACCCTCTCTATATTATTCTCTACATCTTTACTTTTAAATCTAATAAATTTAATCTTCAAGGCTTCTATATCTTTTTGCCTTTGCTTATCTTCCTCAGTTTGCTGCAAATGAATCAATCCATCTATCTCAATAACTAATCTCAACTCTGCACAATAAAAATCAACAATATAACCCTCTATCAAATGCTGTCTTCTAAATTTAAGTCCTAAAAACCTTCTATCCCTTAATTCATGCCACATTAATTCTTCTGTTTTAGTTTGTTTCTTTCTAAGTTCTCTGGCTATTTCAATTTTATCTTTTTTAGTCATAATATTCCTTTTCTCCCTCTCCCTCTCAAGGGAGAGGGCTGGGGTGAGGGTTATTCCCCAATCACCACTTCTATATCAACTACTCCTGGTGTTGATTCTTCAACAACAACTACTGGCTCTACAATATCCTGTTCTTCCACAACCTCAATTGTTTCAATATCTTCAACTACTACTATTTCTTCTATGTCGCTTGTATTATCAACAATGGTTTGTTCTTCCTCAATGACATTTACTGTTTGCTCAATAATTGGTGTTGTCTGAATATTGTTTACTACTTCATCAATTTCTTGCACTGTTGTTGTTTTGCTGCCCACAGGGTAATAATCCAAACTTGGCATGATCAAGAGCTCTGTGGCTGACCTAGCCACACCCAAAATTTGAACAAAAGCCGTGTCAGCCATTGGTGGTAAGACAGATAATGATCTTTGCCAGCTAACTTCTTGGTAATCATCTACTAATAGTTTATTGATTGCTACCTGTTGCTCATTAATATCTGCTGTTAAAGCTTGGGCTTGATTGATCAATTCAATTGCCTCTAAATAATCAGCATCCGTAGCACCTGCATCTACTTGTGCAGCAAGATAATATCTGGCGCCGGCTTGTAAATTCGTAAATCCGCCGACAGTTCCAGCTGAAGCAACTTTGATTAACCTGGTAGTGGCTTTGATTTCAGCCGGCGCCTCAGTTTCAGCATCATAACCAAGAGCTAATAAGTAATCTTTCAATGTATCTTCTGGAATATAGTGGTAATCCAAGATTTCTACAGCCAAACCAATGGTTGGTCTAAAGTTCGCATCATCTGCCCAAGTATGATCAACCATATTCTGACCAACAATAGCTACTGCATCACCAATCTTAATACTACCGCCTGAAGCATCCCAGTAATCTTGAGTAATAGCGCCTTCTAATTCTAAATCACCAGCAACTTTGATCTTTCCAGCAACCACAATATTGCCTTTGAACTCTGCATTATTAACGGTGATCTTGCCACCAAAGACAGCATTACCAGTAACAGCAATATTACCTAGCTCTTCATACTCAATTACTGACAAATTCATAGCTTCACTATCTTCATAACCGTCAATGATAGTGATGATACTACCAGAATCTGTAATAATTGGATTATTAACGCTGAGTAATAGACTGATCTCACCATAATAAGCAGCCTCTGTCTGACAAACATTCATATCTAAACTAGCTACTAATTCTTGGACTTGCTCTTCGGTATATGATTCTTCACCATTTTCCAATGACTGACGATAATTTGTTTGCATAATCTGTTGACAACTAGCTACTGGATTAAAACTATCCAAAGCTACACCAATCGTACCAGCAGTGCTATTGGTTGCTTTCATGGCATAGCCCGGTGTTGATGAAGTTGTTAAGACATCACCTTTTTGGATCGGACCATTTTCCAGACTGACCTTGACTGGAGTTATACCACTAAGCACGATTGTTCTACCTTCAAGATTCTTCTTCAAAATCATCGCTGGATCGGTTGTGACCACACCAAGAATATTCCGAGCATTGCTCTTGATTGATTTGACAGCCATAACTTCACCCAGATAATCTGCTACTACGATCTCACCTGCCTTAGGCAAAGAACTATATGAACATTGCTCTGTTTCTTGATCATCAATTTGACAATAATTATATTGATAAGTGTTAAAATCTTCAATCGTCAGATCCAAGATATCTCTAATATCATCATCTGCTAGTTCACGAACAGTCATATTTTCGGCAATATCACCAAAGTTATCATTATTGACCATACCGACATCACCACTATCATCAGTAGCGCTACCAACACCATAGTCTTCATAGCTGAAAATGACTTTATTAATATTATTAATGCCATTGCTAATAGTAAATGGTTGAATCTTGACCAAATGCAAACCATTGCCTGCATAGACAATATATTGACCTGCACTAATCATTGCTGAACCGCTGGCAATATTTGTATTTGCTATTTGAACACTACCATTACTATTGATAATAGTAGTCATGATTTCGTTATTAACAATCGTATTGACCATCGCTTGACCACTAATCATTGAAGTGACATCCAATCCTGTGGTGGTGTTGTTATTCAAAGCAGTTTCTCCCAAAACAGGGTTTAGTTGATAGTCATAGATAATATAATTTGCCTGCTGATCACTACTATCAAGATAAGTGATAATATTACGATCATTGTCTACGGCTGCAATTGCTATTTCACTTGGAGCAAAATTGCTGAAGACTTGCAGCGCAACGATACTCAAACTCTGATCAATGGTGATCAAACGACCAATACTATCAGCATAAGCAATCAAGATCTGACCATTGATCATAGTAGTGATATCCAAGGCACTAATATTAGCATCACCAAAGGTGATCTCGTCAATGATTTGGCCTTGATAGTTTACCTTCACCAATGAACCCTTGCTTAAGGTATTGTTTTGGTAAGCAATAGCCACACTATCATCATAAAGAG
Source organism: Candidatus Komeilibacteria bacterium CG_4_10_14_0_8_um_filter_37_78 (assembly GCA_002785295.1). Taxonomy (GTDB): domain Bacteria; phylum Patescibacteriota; class Patescibacteriia; order UBA1558; family UBA1558; genus UBA1558. Next base: position 4,557 of record PFMC01000058.1, on the reverse strand, counting down.
TAGTCATCACAATTTGATCATTACTATTATTGGTAAAGATTTGTTGATCAGCTACGATACCAGCAGCACTGACAGTCACTAATCTACCTTGTCCAGAAGTCACGTCACGGAAAGCAACCATCACATTCTCATTAGCCAATTTTGTGATCGCTAAATTATTAGTCAAACCATCATTGATGACACCTGTCTTAATGATCTCACCTTGAGGGGTATTAATAATGTATTTTGCCATTTCATTGTCAGTATAAATAGTGATGATGTTCCCATTGGCAAATTGTTCACTAACTATTTCATTAGTCTGTTCTGAACTCAATGTGGCAGCAGAGCTGACAGCCAAATCATTGGCATTGATATTGCCGACGATGGCCATCACCTGAGCATCAATATTGGCTGTGTACTCTACTGTCACGGTAAGATCAGTCCCCATGTCAGGGATTATATAAATGAACTGTGAAACACGATTAGCTTCGTAGACTCTTCCCAGATGATCAGTAATGCTACGAATATCTTTGGCACCAAAACCTAAACCATTCAAATAAATATAGTTATCACCTTCCTGAGACGTGAACTGATAAGTGATAAAGCCTAGATCAATATTATTGGTACCAGTATTAATATTGATTGGTGTTGAATATTGGATTCCCTGGTCATTGATTGCAGCTAAGACAATTTGCTCATTGTCATCAGCTACAACTTCCAAGTCATACCAGGTTAAATTATTATCACTAGCAGCAAAACCGAGAGCACTATCAAAATACGCAGCTCTTAAACCAGCTTCGGTTGTATAAGTAATAATAGTTTTGCCTAGTTTACTAATGGTGACAGCAATATCATTGATATTATCTTCACTGATCAATACTGGACTATTAAGAGCACCATAATCAGCATCATAAACTTGATAATAAGTATTGTCATTGCTCTGATACACTATCACCTGTTGATCAAGAATTGCTGGACTCATCGCTTTGATCTCAGCATTATTGATCATCTGCTCAACAATAATCTGTCCAGCTTGATCAATGATCATCAAGTTTGTATCAACGCCATCAAAACTTGCTACACTGACAGTATTGTTAGCTAAATTAATCATTTGTAATTGTTCGCTAGCACCTGTCAAAGTATTAGTTGTGTGAATAAAATTATCAGTATTAACAATCGTCAATTTACCATAATTGTTTTCTCCTACATCAAGATAGGAGATAAAGACTAAATCACCTTCTCTAGCTAACTCGATCTTTGTAGCATTACTGCCAATGAACTCACTTTCGCTATGAATAATATTATTATTTTGAGAAATTACAGCATATTTACCAAGACCATTATCATTATAAGCTAAAAATAAATAATTATTAGCTAACTCTACCACTGCAATATCACTAGTCAGCGCGCTATTAAAGACTATCTCATCAGCAATGATCTGACCTTGTTTGTTAATCACTACAAAGGTTCCATAATTAGAATTACCTTGATCAGTATAGACAATCACTGCTCGGCCATTTGCTAAAGCCAATACTGAAATATTTCTAGTACTACCAGGGTTGAAGACATCGCTATTGATTTCATTGCCATCCTGATCATAAACAATATAAGAACCCGCAAGGTCATCTGCCTGATCATTAAAAGCGACCACTAAGTTACCATTAGCCAATAAAGCACTATCATGGGAAGTGCTGATAGTATTAAATAATGTAGTTTGCTCTAAATCTTGTTGATAAACAGTGCTACTAGCAATATTTAAATTGTTTCTAATCTGTCTATTAATGGCTGCTGTTAATTGTGGAGCCAAGACTTCACCGGCTACATATAGATTGCCACCGATTTCCACATCATCACTGACAAATAAATCATTCTCATCATCTACAAAATTTGGTTGCTCGCCCATACCAACTCTTAAGACACCATTCTTAGCAACCAAGGTTGTCAGTTCATCTGAACTACTTACTTCAAGATAAGTATTCTGATCACCAGGTCTTAATGTGATAGCATTGTCTGCTGACTGAGTTTGTAGAGATAAGCCACCTTCAACAGAAGAGATAGTCAAATCATTTGTTGTGGTAATCTGATTATTAGTTAATTCCATATCAGCTACCTGCACACTAGCAGCAAAGTAGCCTGTTCGCCACTTATTATCTGTACTACCCAAATCATATATATTGTCTTCGCTAGCAATTAAGCTAGAAGCAAAAGTACCCTTAACATCAATCAAGTCATCTGTCGCATTACCCAAGATCACACCACCCTGTAAAGCAGTATCCCCACCAACTGTGAAATTCTCAGCTACTAACAAGTCATCACCAAGTGGATCAAACCAAGAAACATGAACAAAGGCTTGGATCGTTCCAGTCTCAGCATCAAAGCTTTCTAAAGCCTTAGCTACTACTGGACCAGCGCTACTAGCCTTCATGGCATAACCACTTATCTCTGAAGTTGTTAGATAATCACCGACAGTAATAGCACCATTACTATTTGTTACCTTAATCTCAACACTACCAGCAAGAGCAATTCTCATTCCCGTTACATTATCTGCTAAGACAATACTATTGTTATTAGCAACAACACCAACTACAGAATTCTGATAAATTGCACTAGATTTCTCCAAAGTATTATTCAGTGCTGATGACATCACTACAACGTCACCCATACTTGGGAAGCTACCAAGATTATCCTCAGCCACTGCAAATGTCTCAGTGACGATATTCATCTGACTATTAATAGCGCCAGTAATATTCAAATTACCTGAACTATCTATACTAAATATTTCTTCTTGGTTATTATTCTTAATATTAAATGTTGAGATACCATTATTATCATCAAGCTCTAAACTAATACCTCTGACCTGCTGGTCAATACTGGCGTCAGCTTTGATCAAAATACCTTCTTCATTAGAACTAATAGAACCAATGCCGACATTACCACCAATAACTAGCGTATCATCAACCTGGACATACCCATTATCTGAAGAAAGTCTTAATGTATTACTACTGTTAATATTACTTACATCTCCACTGGTTAAAATAATATCATTATTGAAGCTAGCATCATTAAGCACGTTTAATTTAATAATGTTTGTATTACCCAAAGCATCTATCACAATACTTGGTTGTAAGGTGCTAGCTTCTGAAATATCTATAATACTTGTGAAATCAAAATTATCAAGTGCTATACTGATTAGATTATTTACTTCATCTTCAATACCAAGATTTGCAATATGATCAATTATTTGTTCTTCTACCATGTCCATAGTGACACTCTGGTTCCTTCTGGCAATCATTACTTGAATCATTCCAATTGCACCCTGACTACCATCAAAACTTTCCAAAGCTACTGCCACGGTTGTGTCGGTTGGTGCAGCTTTCATTGCATAGCCTACTGTGGTGGCTGAAGTCAAACTATCACCAATATTGATCACACCATTATCTGTGCTAACAAGAGCTGGGATCTGACCAAGCATAGCAACCATTACATAATTATCACTCTCTTCCCTGGCAAGAGAACTATTTCCTAAGAAAGCAGGAGCAGTAGATACAATTCCCATTAAATCACCGTCACTAGCGATATCACATCTTCTAACGGCATTATCTATATCAGTATCTAGACAAACAATCTCACCGCCAACCAGATCAGTATCCTCGGTATAGAAATACTCAGCATAGTCAGCAGAATCAGTATCATAGGTTACTCCACCAGCGCCATCACCCTTAATACGACCAGTCAATGTGCCATCGCCATCAAGGAATTGAATCCATTCCATAGCAGCTGTTGGATTTGCATCAAGTCCAGCTTGAATAAGTATTCCTTCGTAGATATCACTATTACCATCATTGAAGATCCTGGCTGCAAAACCAGAACGTGACTCAAGCACATCAAGCTTATAAGCTGGAGCTGACATGCCAATACCTACCCTATTATTAGCTGCATCAATACTAATGGTATTAGAATCAATATTAAGACCATTCAAACCTCCAGACAAAGCAATAGTTGTATCATTAGCAAAGGTCCAAGCTGCACTATTAACAGTAACTGTGTCTCCTGAAGCATTGCCAATGGTTATGTTGCCATCAAAGTATGCTGCAGCGTCTACTTCTAATAAACCTTCAATATAGGCGTCTTCACCATCTAAGGTCTGGGTTGGTGTACCATTACCTACTTTTAGATTGCCGGTTAAGATATCGACTAGTTGAGTACCACTACCTGGAGTAAGACTTATATTATTAGCGCCATCTGCTGCTAAAGTAATACCCGCACCACCAATATTAGTTGCTGCATCACTATCGATCTTAATAATACCTACACTATCAATATCAAAGGTTGAACTAGAAGTCATTAGACCAGTAGAACCATTCCAAGTCATTGCTCCACTATTAAGGTCTAGGGCTCCTGATGTAGTAATATCTATTTCTGAAGAATTACCTTGAACATTAACGCCAGTTGCTCCATCTAAAGTAAGAGCTCCCGCTGTTGTTGACCAAGTAGAAGCTGCATTAGCAGTAATAGTAAGGGCATCTCCTGTACCTGCAAGTAATGATGAAGCTCCTGTAATATCTACATCTGCTAAGG
>PFMC01000078.1 GCA_002785295.1 Candidatus Komeilibacteria bacterium CG_4_10_14_0_8_um_filter_37_78 | reverse complement strand
CTCCAGACCGAGAAAAAGACTTGGCTGGAAGACCCCTTATGAGGTATTCTATGAAAAGACAGGTGTTGCACTTCGAGTTTGAATGTACCGTATTATGCCTTGATAAAATAGATAAAGTATGCTATAATGTAAATATCATTAAGTACACTAACAAGCACCACAAAAAGGAAGTAAAATGAGTAAATTTTATTTGTTCTTAAATTCTCTACTCTTGGCATGTATGGTTCCATTATTTATTTATGGAATTATGGTAATTCCGAAAATAGGTATTTTATGTGGAAGTTTCTTGAGTATCATCTCTGTGTTAACATTTGTCTCCACCTGGAAGACATTAACACAAAGAGAGAAAAAAAAGCAGCAAAATATGAAAAATCATTCGTTGCTGTAACGCAATCTTCCTCAGTAAATAAAGTCTTCAAATCCTCCCCAGTTCATAATTGTCATGGGGAGTTTTAATTTACTTTAAATATTTTTTACCATATATGTCCCTTCAAGGTGGTATTCAAGTTTTTGGTAATATTCTCTAACTCCTATGCCTGAGATAACAGCTATTTTTTTTAATTTGTTCTTTTTAGCTATCTTTTCGGCTTCAATCATTAATCTTTTACCAAAACCTTCGTGCTGTACTCCTTTAGATTTAGTCTTTAAGGGTATCAATTTACCATAAGTATGCAGCTCTCTAATCAGAGCTGCATTTTTTAATTCAGGGATAAAATTATTTGGATCATTATTGATCCGCAAACGGGTAAAAGCATAAAGAATAGTTCTTTGTTTATTCTCATAGCTAATAAAATATTCAGTTCCATCTGAGGCTTTGTATTGATTAATGAACAGTTTAGCTTGTCTAAGGTTGGCTGTTTGGCCACGAGCTTCACGACAACGAGTACAGTGGCAGACTAGCTTCTCTTTTCTCATTTCCATTTGTACTAGTTGTCTGAGATTAGTGATCTTATTACCAGCTGAAATACTCTCTGATGGAATGTCTCGAATTAGTCTAGTGATGCGGACATAATATGGTGTTGCTTGTTTTAATTTTATTAATAAATTTAGTAGTTGCTTATTTGAGTATGGTTGCCATTTACCTTGTTGCCACCAGCGATAGAGTGGGGCATTCTTATTCACAATAGTAGGATAGATTTTAATTTGGTCTGGCTGGAAGTCTGGAGAGGTAAATAGCTTTTTATACATAGCATGGTCTTTAGCTAAAGTAGAGCCTGCTAAGTTTGGCATCATATGATAATCTATTTTAAAACCAGTTTGTTTTAGTAATTTAGTAGCCTCGACTGTTCTTTCCGTATCGTGTCCACGTTTATTGATAGTTAATATCTGATCATCAATGGCTTGAACGCCCAGTTGAACACGGGTACAGCCAAGCTTTCTCATTTGGATTACTTCCCTTTCATCTATCTGGTCAGGTCTAGTCTCAAGACACAGTCCAATGATTCTGTGTTTTGCCTTTTCATTCTTGGTTTGAGCTTTTGCTAGAGTAGTACTAGCTTTCTTTTTATTATTAAACTGATTGCAGGCATCAAAACATCTCTTGATAAACCAACTTTGGTACTGGTGATCATAAACAGACCAGGTGCCACCCAGGACTATTAGCTCAATCTTGTCCGTGGTATGACCATTTGCTTCTAGTGCCTTTAGTCTCATACTTACTTGCTTCCACGGATCAAAGGCATTGAGGATGGCTCGCATCACAGCTGGCTCATTAGAGAGATAGCTTTTAGGTATACCTTTTTCACTGGGGCAATAAAGACATTTTCCAGGACAGCTGTATGGTTTGGATAAAACAGAAATGACAGCTACACCAGACATTGTCCTTACTGGTCTCTTAGTTAAGTACTTTTCCAAGATTATACTAGCCTTAATCTTCTTGAGTTTAAGTAATTGACGATAAGCCTGTAAAAGGGTAGCATTAGATGGAGGATTAAGCTTTAAACCATTGCTTATTTTTCTCTTAATATGGATAAAATCATCCAAATTCTGACGTTTGGATTTGATCAGCTTAATTATTACTTGTTGATACAGATTCATGAAAGAAAAATTAGTCAAAGAATTATTAAATAAGGTGCAGGCAGATTATCGTCTGACGGCTGAGAATTTTGACCACACCAGACAGCGTCAATGGAATGAAATGAATGACGTCCTGGAGTATATTAAGGACGGTGATAGAATACTCGACTGGGGTTGCGGTAATGGTCGTTTTCATGAACTTTTGAAAGATAGGAATATTGACTATCTTGGTATAGATAATTGTAAACCATTGATAGAGATCGCACAAGAAAAATACCCAGACACTAAGTGGCAAATGACAAGTGAGTTGCCAGATAATAAATTCAATGTAATTACAGCCTTTGCTTCGTGGCATCATTTACCTAGTAAGAAACTACGAACAGCTAAGCTGATAGAATTTTATAATCATCTGGAAAGAGATGGTCTTTTGATTCTAACAACTTGGAACTTGAAGCAAAAGAAATATCTGTGGTTGTGGGGCAAAAATAATTTTAGAAATATATTTACAGATTATGAATGGAATGATATATTAGTGCCGTGGAAAGCAGAGGATAGACCAATCAAAAGGTATTATCATGACTACTGTCAGTCAACCCTAAAAATGGAATTCAGTCAAGTTGGATTTCAGGTAAAAGAATGCTATTATAGTGACAAAGGAGAACATGTCAATTGGTGGAAAGGGAAGAACTTAATAATAATCGCTAAAAAATAATTAATATATAATTATGAAGAAAAAAATCTTTTTGCTATCTTTGTTAGCATTGCTGGTCGTGCCTGCAATTATTTATGCTAATTCAGATAGTTTTTATTTGCAGGAGGATGAAGTTTACAATGCTAATTTATATCGCGCTGGTACAACACTCGACATTGCCGGTGAAGTAAACGGTGATGTCTATTTAGCAGGACAAAGTATTAATATTAGTGGTCATATTAGAGGTGATGTAATTGCCGCTGGAGAAGTGATCAAGATTGATGGTATTGTTGATGGTAATATTCGAGTTGCTGGCCGTGATATTACAATTGGCGCTGATGTGAAAAGGTCTGTAACCGCAGTTGGCCAGAGCATTTTTATTAATGACGATGCCAAGATTGGAGCTACAGTTTTGACTTTTGGACAAAATATTGAGATGCGAGGTAGTATTTCTGGTAACTTAGATGCTGCTGGAGAAACTATTTTTATCACTGGCGATTTGACACATACAAATTTGTTTGATGTTGATAATCTTAAATTATCTGATGCGGCAGAGATCCGCGGCAATCTCAACTATACTTCATATCAAGAAGCTGATATTGCTGAGGGCACAACTATTGGCGGTATTATTAACTATGAGCAAGCTAAAACATCAACAGCGCCAATATACAATGCTTCTTTTTTCTGGAATAAATTGTTGAAGTTGTTGAGATGGTTCCTGATTGGTTTGTTATTGCTTTGGTTAGTTAAAGGATATACTTTGGAGATTACTGCTAAAATGAAAGATGATCCAGCCAAGATTATTTTGTGGGGAGTATTATTCTTCGTTGTTACTCCTTTGGTGGCGATTGTTTTGATGATTAGTGTGATTGGTATTCCATTGGCTTTAATGATCATGGCTATATATGTTATTGCTTTATATATTGCTAAGATTTTTGCTGCCTTACTAGTAGGTCAGTGGGTCAGCAAGAAGTTTAATTGGTCATTTGCTTTACCGTGGCAGTTTTTGCTTGGTTTAGTAATCTATCTAATTCTAGTTTCTTTGCCATGGATTGGTGGAGCACTAGTGATCATTGCTCTCTGGTGGGGCCTCGGCGGTATGATCCGTTTTAAGTATGAATTTTTTAAAGGAATGAAAAATGGTAGTGATAAGGAAAAGTATGAAGAGATCAAAGATGCTGCAGATGAGGAAGTGATCAATATTGATGAACCAGTTGCTGTCGATGATCAGGATGATGAAAAGAATGATGAAGGTCAGTTGAATTTATAAAAGAGTTTGGATAAAAAAGCACCTTGTTTGACGGGGTGCTTTTTTGATTTGACAGCATCTTATCTATCGTTTATAGTACAGTCATCAGGTCGCTCTAATTAGTGACCTTTTTTATATGTCTAGAAAAATAGAGCTT
>PFMC01000011.1 GCA_002785295.1 Candidatus Komeilibacteria bacterium CG_4_10_14_0_8_um_filter_37_78 | reverse complement strand
GGTATTCTATGAAAAGACAGGTGTTGCACTTCGAGTTTGAATGTACCAGTCATTGCATTGACATTTTTTTCTATTTATGGTAAGAATTAGATATAAAACAATCATAATTAAGCTGTAGATTAAACTAGAGAATTTACAGACTGAACATTAACAATAAACCAAAGGAGAAATCATGAAGAAATTAACATTAGTTACTTTCCTGTTTATCAGTGCCATTTTTGGCACAACCATTAATGTTCCAGCTGATTTCTCAGAAATCCAGCTGGCCATTGATAGCGCCGTAGAGGGTGACACCATTTTGGTGGCACCAGGCACTTACTATGAGAATTTGTATATAGATACGAATCTCATAATTCATTCAACTGATGGACCAGAAGAAACGATTATTGATGGTAGTGGAATTGACAGAGTTGTCTATTTCTATATCCACGTCGATAATTCAACTGAATTCTCTGGTTTTACAATCATAAATGGATATGTAAATGCGGAAAATTGGGACGCTCCACCAGAAGGGTATGGTGGCGGTTTGTTGTGCGCTGGAGCGACGCCAGAACTTTCTGACTTAATTATATCAAACAATTATGGACGAAAGGGTGGTGGACTTGCATTCTATTACACTTACTATTATGAAAATTATGCAAATATCAACAACGTACAAGTTCGCAATAATGAATCTGTCTGGGATGCAGTTTATATTACAACTCATGCCAGAGTAAATATTGTAAACTGTGTAATCAGCGAAAATACGTCAACAATGCCAAGTGGTGGTATAGAAATACGAAACGATAGCAGAGCTACTGTTGTAAATACAATCATATTCAATAACGCAGGAAACATCACTTATCCAATTATCTTTGACGAAGACAATGAGTCAAATATTCTCACGATCACCTACTCAGACATTGAAGGTGGTGAAGCTGGAGTCAACACACATAACAATGGTGTGCTCAACTGGCTGGAAGGCAATATTGATGCAGATCCAATGCTGGACGATGAATATCATCTGATGACTGGATCACCTTGCATTGATGCCGGTACTGCCTACTTTGAGTGGGGTGAATTCCTATTAGATCTTGGACCTGACGATTACCTTGGACTTGCTCCGGATATTGGTGTCTATGAATTCGTTGGTTTGCTGGGTGATCTCAATGCTGATGGCGACATCAATGTCACAGACATTGTCCTCTTGGTTGATATCATTCTCACTGAACCTGGCACACCGTATGAAATGTGGGCAGCTGACTACAATGAAGATGGTCTGGTCAATGTCTCTGACATTGTGCAAATTGTCTTCGTCATTCTCAATCCTCCTGGCAGAACAATGACAGTATCAACGACAGCTAACTACCAACTGACTGAAAATGAATTCGTTCTGACAGTCGACGGTGCGGTGGCGGGTATTCAGCTAACGACCAGCGGTGGCTATCTGATCACAGATAATTATCTGCCAAATGGATGGGAATTTCATGAAAATGGAATGACTGTCCTGGCCTTCAGTCTTGATGGTACTTCGATTAATAGTGGTCCACTGTTCTCATACGGTGGCAATCTAGAGATTGTGGAGATCATCATTACTGACTGGAATGGCAACAATGTAGCAACGTTGACACCGAATCAGTTCACACTACATCCAGCCTATCCGAATCCATTTAATCCGATGACAAATCTGAGCTATGATTTGCCCGAGGATACTGACCTGACAATCGCAATCTATGATTTGCAGGGCAGAATGGTTGAAGAGCTGGCTAATGGCCATGTATCATCTGGATCATACAAAGTAACCTGGCAGGCTGATAATCAGCCCTCTGGAATGTACTTTGTACAGATGGTGACTGGAGCTACTGTCCAGACACAAAAAATTATACTACTCAAATAAGGACACTCCTCCTTAAAGCCAAAACCCTACCAAAAGCTACGGCCAGCGGTAGGGTTTTTTATTTTCTCACTTTCCCCACCCTTAGGGTGACCCTAAGGGTGGGGTTGACAAAAATAGCGCTTTCATCTAAACTATCAAAAGCTTATCATTAAGCTAAAATATCGAAATAATCAATCTTAACCGTACTTTTGAGCCATTAACGGCTCTCAAGTCCCTGAGTCTAGTCGCCTTAGGGTAGGATCAATTAAATGGAAGAAAAACATTACGAATTAACCTATATTATCTCCACCACTATTGCGGAAACAGAACATCCTGCAATCAAGCAAAGTGTTGAGAAAATATTGAGTGAACACAAAGTTGGTATTACAGACCAACAAGACCTCGGCAAAAAGAAATTTTCTTATGCCATCGACAAAGTCAGACATGGTTTTTACCAAAGCATTGAATTCAACGCAATGCCTGACACCATAATCACGATCACCGCAGCCCTAAAACTGAATAATAATGTTTTAAGGTTTTTAATTATCTCTAAAAAAGAAGTTACTGCTGAAGAGCAAGAGCTTCAAGCAAAACTCAAGACTGCTCAAGCTGACAAACAAGCTAAGACCAAAGAAGCAGAAGAGAAAAAAGAAGAAGAAACATCAGCTACAAAAGTAAGTCTTGAAGATTTAGATGAAAAATTGGATCAGATCTTGGAAAGTGATGATCTAATAGATTAATTCTTAATTTCTAAAACTATGGATTTAAATAAAGTAATGGTCATTGGCCGTCTAACGGCTAACCCCGAAGTGAGAACTACTCCTGGTGGCGACAGTGTTGTTTCTTTCAGTGTCGCTACAAACTTTACTTGGACCAATAAAGAAGGAAACAAACAAGAAAAAGCAGAGTTTCACAATATTGTCGCCTGGCGCAAACTTGCCGAAATTATGGCTCAGTATTTGAAAAAAGGTAGCCGAATCTATCTTGATGGCCGTTTGCAAACCAGAAGTTGGGAAGATCAAAATGGTATCAAAAAATACCGTACTGAAATAATTGCCGACAATATGATCATGCTCGACTCCAAGGGTAGCAATGAAAACTTCAACAAAACCACATCTGAACCAATGGCTGAAGCAGACACTACTCCGGTGATTGAAGAAGAGGAAATAAATGTCGAAGACATTCCATTTTAATAAACTAAGTTTCATTACATGCAAAAGAATAATTCTATAAAAAATAATACTACTAATAGTAAAAGATATTGCTATTTTTGTGTTAATGGTTTTAAAGACATTGACTATAAAAATGGCCAAGTATTGCAACGTTTCTTGTCATCTTATGGCAAAATCGTACCACGTAAACGTAGTGGTGTTTGCATGAAACATCAACGCAAGCTATCCAATGCGATCAAACGTGCACGTTTTATGGCAATCTTGCCTTTTACTTCTAAATAAATAACCAAAGAACTCATGTTAGCTATGAATGAACTTAAGCTCGGTACTGTTATTGATATTGATAATCAACCGTATCAAATCGTTTACACCCAGCACATCAAAGTCGCCCGGGGTGGTGCCAGTTTAAGAACAAAACTAAAAAATCTAGTGACTGGACAAGCCCTAGAAAAAACATTTTCTGGCGGTGATAAAGTAGAAGCCGCAGATCTACAAAGACAAAAGGCAAACTTCCTCTACAAAGATAAGACAAAATATTATTTCATGAACAATGAAAGCTTTGAACAGTTTGAACTGAGCAATGAAGAGGTCGGTTTTGTTGGCGGTTTCCTAAAAGAAGGAGTCACTGTCGACACTTTGATTTTCAATGACCAACCAGTCTCCATCAAAGCTCCCACCAAGGTAGAGCTAGAGGTCACTGAAGCGCCACCTGGTATCAAGGGCGACACTGCTGGCTCAGCTTCCAAAGTGATCACTCTAGAAACTGGCGCCCAAATCAAAGCCCCTCTCTTTATCAATAAAGGAGAAATTATCCGAGTTAATACTGAAACTGGTGAATACGCAGAAAGAGTATAAATATCAAATCAATAAAAAAATCATCCTCACTATCTAGGGGATGTTTTTTGATTATCTTAAACAGCTAGTTGCAATCCAAGCTCTGTTTCATTAATATCATTCCAGTGAAACTTACCATCTTTACTGTCAGCATAAGCCACTAAAATATTTTGTACTCTCTGCTCTGTTGGTAAATAATCAACGATCACAATCGCCAACATTGCTGCCATCGCTGATCGAATGGCCAGTTTCTCTTCTAAAAGCAATCTCAATCCCAAACTCATCAAGCTTGGTCCTATACCAACTGCCAAATACTGCTCTGCTTTTTTTGCAGAATATTTATTATTCAAATAATTTCTCAAAATACCTTTAAACCTCTGATCAGACCATAACACCTTCATCTTGTTTTCTTTAGCTAAATAAGTAAGAATCACTATCACCTCTTCTTGTTTACCCAAACCCAGACCACTCCACAAATAATCAATGATACCAACTATTTGATTATCACTCATTTTATAAAGATCAGCTTGCATTTTTTGAATATTGTCTCTAGCCACAAAAGTTTGCCAATCTGTTTCTCCTAGTTTTGTCTTGCTTTGAGAGTTAGTAGGAAATGAACCACTCTTTTGTTCCTCAGCCAATCTCACTTGAGATAAATCAAAATTTGCATAAGGCTCAACAATATCAGTAGCCAATAGATCTACCAACTCTTCAGCGACTACGTTCTCAAATCCATATTCATCAACCAAAAAATCTACTGTTAACTCCAGCTCGATTCTACCAGCTAAAATATTTTCCACCAAATCAAATAAAGGAAAATTATATTTTAAAGACAGTAAACCAAGATTGGTTCTAATAATCAACTGCTCTAAATAGACTTTTATTTTTTCTTTATTCATTTTCTTCTTTACTATACTGCTCAACAATATCTTTAACTTCTCCCTCATCAAGATCATTAGCTTGTAATACTAAACTGAGATCAACATTGTCACTGTCAACATTCATATCTTTAACAGCCATATTTAAATTACTCATTTTTTTCACCATATCCTGATTAACTGATTGTTGACTTTTACCAAGAGCAATTGCTTGTCGATTAAAGTCAGTCATAAATTTTCTAAACATATAAAACTGCTGATTACTCATAATAGCGCTACCATTCCAACCTGAAGACAACAGCCCTTGCGCTTCATTATTTACTGGTCGAGATGCTGGCTTAGTACTTGTTGTTGGTTGTCCGACCGTGCTGTTTGCTATCGGCGCAGCTCCACCACTAGTAGGTTGTTGCCCTGTTTGTTTTTCCTCTGCTTGCCAAGTCTGATATTTTGCTGCCATTTGACCGACATTGTGTTGACGCTCATGCTCTACACGAACACTACCAGAAACAGTTTTGTCACCATTAATCAAATTAGCTAAATTTGCTGGCAATTGT
>PFMC01000072.1 GCA_002785295.1 Candidatus Komeilibacteria bacterium CG_4_10_14_0_8_um_filter_37_78 | reverse complement strand
GGTTCATATAACCACAAGCGATTGATTGGTTTACCGAAGTACTTACGATAAATGAAAGATGACCTTATGTCAGATAATTTATTGTGATGTAGAAATATAAAAGAACTGCAGTTTTGTATTAGGGTATGGAGCCCTGATCAATAGAGTATAGTTTCCATTCTTGATACGGACAATACAAAGCTAAAAGTGGGAGGGGCGCTCGTCTTGTCAACGCGAATTGGAATCCAAGCAAGAGTCGGATCAATGTCAATGCGAATGATCTTGACTATCAGAACGAGAATCTTGGCGCTCGTCCCTCCGCCGTTCTATTTTATATTTCTGGCATATTTGATCCAACCTTGAATCATTTTGCCAATTTCTTGCAACTTGTTTTCAATTTCAAGATATTTTTTGCACTCGATAATGGTGCAGTTGAGGGAAATTCTAAAAAGTATTTTCAAAAGCTCAACCTTTGAATTTGCTTTTGCTAGTATCCTCTCTTTTTCATATTTTGAAACCTGATTAGCTAATACGAGAAATTCTATTCCGTCGAGTATCGCTGTTTCTATTTTTTCTCCGAGTGTATATCGTTCGTGTTTTGGGAATGTAAAGATGAGTTTGTGTGTTATTTCATATAGTACAAAGAGTTTTATTACCACCGGTATTTCTAATTTTGAAAAATCATTATGAGTAGTATTGTTCATAAAAGTTTTGATGAATTATTTAGTCTTGATAATATGTTTTATGCCTGGAAAGTTTTTAGGAGGGGAAAGGCAATAAAAAATGATGTAATGAATTTTGAAATGCATTTGGAGGATAATATATTTTCTTTGTATAAAGAAATGAAGAATAATACATATAGGCATTCATCATATACGCATTTTAAAATTTTTGATAATAAAAAAAGAGATATTTACAAAGCGGAAGTAAAGGATAGAATAATTCATCAGATAGTATATGATTATCTTTTTTCGCTCTTTAATCCATTATTTATTGCTGATTCGTATGCCTCCAGAAAGTATAAAGGTCAGTATAAGGCGATAGATGCATTTCGTTATTTTATAAAACTTGCAAGCAATCATCATCATGAGTGTTATGTTTTAAAATGTGATGTAAGAAAATATTTTGATAATGTAGATCATAAAGTTTTACTTAATATAATAAAAGAAAAAGTTTCGTGTGAGAAAACTTTGAAAATAATACAAGAAATAATATCTAGTTTCCATTCTGGAGATAATATGCACACAGGCATACCACTCGGCAATATTACCAGTCAGATATTTGCCAATTTGTATCTCAATGCGCTTGATCAATATGTTAAGAAAGAATTACGATGTAGATTTTATGTCAGATATAATGATGATATTGTTATTGTTTTCCAGAATAATAAAAACATAGAGAATCTTAGAAATAAAATAATTTCTTTTGTGAAAGAAAAATTGTATTTAGAGATACCGCTTACTAAGACAAGTATACGAAAAATTAGTTGGGGAATTGATTTTCTGGGCTTTACCATTTTACCGGAAGCAATATTATTGCGAGATAAGACAAAGCACAAGATATACTCTAATATAAATATAAAAAATGCCCATTCATACTTGTCTATTTTGAAACACTGCAATTCTCATAATTTAATGGCAAAAATTCTTTCAATGGAAAAATTGTATGAAATTTGATATCATATTAGATATGGAAAAAATACCCATTATTGAAGAAAAAAAACAGGTTGAAACTCCAAAAACATCAGATAATGTTGAAGCTTTTGTATTTGTAGAAGAAAACAGAGACTTTTTTGAACATCACGCTAAGGGTAAGATAAAAATAGAGCCAGCTCCTGAAGGTTTGAATACTTTTGCTTTCAATCTGGAGAACAACACTATTTATATAAATTCAATGTTTTATGAAAAGCTTGGTCTTTCTAAAGAGAAAACTATTTTTGCTACACTGCACGAAATAGAACATTTTTTGGAGAAAATTCAAATGCTTGCTGAAGATGGTGGAGAAAAGAATTTTGAGAAGTATTTGAAAAATATAGAAAACTCAAAAGCTTTTGGACTTATGGATAATTGTGTGGCTGATATCCGAGAAAATAAAACTGTTGTAACGAGGACAAATCAAGGAATGCGAGAACTTGAGGAAAAAATGTATAAAGAAGATTTATTTGAAAGTTTAGATTTGACTTTAAATACAGATAAATCAGGTAATGCACAGACAGTACCAAAACATATTCAATTTTGTCATGCAATTTTACGAGAAGCGAGAGTTCAAAATGAGCAGTGTACTGTTTCGCCAGAAGTGAGAGAAAAACTTAATGAGATTTTAAAAGTGAAAGGACTAATGGATATAATGACAAATCCGCAAACACCGATGTCTATGCGTTTGAAATTGCAAAATAAATATATTTGGCCAAAAGTTTTGGAGCTTTTAGAAAAAGACATTGAAGATAAAAAAAATGAAGAAAGTAAAAACGGAGAAGATCAGAATAAAACTTCTGATTCAAAAGACGGAAAAGGGGATGATAGCAAAGATATTAAGACGCAAGATAAAAAAGAAGAAACAAAAGAGAATGGTGATAAAAAAGAGAAACCTAAAAAAGGGGATGAAAAATCTTCTCCGAAAGGTTCTGGTGAAAAAAAACAAACTGACCCAAATAAAATTTTTGCAGATGAATATGAAAAAGCGTTTAAAAAAGTTCCCAATGCAGTGCCAACCGAAGAGATAAAAAAAGCGTTCAAAGAATATAAGGAAGAGAAACAGAAAAATAATCCTGATAAAATAGACCAAGAATATGCGGATAAATTGGGAGTTGAGAAAAAAGATTTGCAAAAATATAGAAAACTTGCAGAAGAATTAGAAAAAATAGTAAATCCAGAAACGAATGTTAGTATAATGGAGGAATTGAAAAATCTTTTTTCAAGAATTATTGCTAAGAGAATGAGAGAGCAATTTTCTCCAAAATATCCAGTAGAAGAAGGTGATGAACTTGTTGACCCGGCGCAACTTGTGGCAGATGTAAAATCTGGCAATTTACAGCCAAAAGTTTGGGAAGATACAGAAATTAAAGAAAAAAAAGGTGATCAATTTGGTGAAGTTGAAATAACTCTCGTGTGCGATAGGTCTAGTTCCATGACTGATAGTGGCGGACAAAAAGCAGTTGAGCAGAGAAAGTCTGCAGTGCTTATGATGGAAGTTTTGAAAGAATTTGCAGAAATGTGCGATGAGGAAAAAATGAATGTAGATAAACCACTGGAAATAAAATCGGAAATATATAGTTTTGCCAGTGATGAAGAAGATAGAATTCCACTCAAGAAAATGAGTAAAGACTTGGGCGAAACAGAAAGAATAAATGTTTTGAAAAAATTAAATCATTTACCGGGTTCTACAACGGACTTTAATTGTTTGGAAGCTATCAATATTGGATTGGATGATGAAGCTAAGAAAAAAATTATAGGAGGTGAACTTAAGAAAATAGTTTTTGTTTTTACTGATGGCGGGAGTGATGAGGTGGCAAGAGTAAAAAAAGTTTTACAGAAATTAAGAAAAGATGGTGTTGTTGTTATAGGTGTTGGTCTTACTTCTGCCGGTGCTCCCGCGAAGATGACGTATGCTCCAAACGCAGAAGTGGTGGAAAATATTACGAATTTACCTATTGTATTAGCTGATTTATTAAAAGAGCATTTAAAAAATGTATAATAGTCTATATGAAAAATACCTTTGAAGGAATAAATAATCCAAACTTAGAAAAACAAGAGAAATCCCAAGCAGAGCTTCGAGAGGCCTTGAATAAGCGTTTTTTAGGAATGAGGGATATCATCAAACAAGCAACAGATGAATATATGACTGCTTTACAAGACGGTAGTTTTGAAGATCAAGATGGAGAGGAAGAAAAAAGTGGAGAAAGCAGTAAAGATGCTTTGCAAAATAAAATCGATGGATTATTTACAAGAGCAGAAAAAATAAAAGCAACACTTGATAGCAAAGAGAAACTGCCAAATTTTACAGATTCAATATCTGCAATATATACAAGACCTGATAAAAAAATAGAAATAATAACATTATCTATTGAAGAAAAATTAAAGGAGAGTTGTTCTCTATATAAAAATACGAAATTAGACATTCCACCTGACTTTGCAGACTCAATTCGTGAAATATGGGAAAATAATATTGATAATATACAAAAAGCAATTGAAGAAAACGGTTTTGATGATATTCTGTTGATGCCTGCGAACCTAGATTTACCTGATCT
>PFMC01000049.1:3932-4231 GCA_002785295.1 Candidatus Komeilibacteria bacterium CG_4_10_14_0_8_um_filter_37_78 | reverse complement strand
GCCTACTGCTAATTGGAGTAATTTTTATGGTGGCGCTATTGCTTCTTACGAGATTGAATATTGCGTTTTAGAGGCCGGTGAGACAAGTGGCGCCGATTGTGCAGAAATTCGTTGGAAGCCGGCCGGCAATACTTGCGAAGAGCCGTCTGACCAAGGCCCTATTAATTTTTGCCAGGATAAATTACAAGGGATACCTCGCTACGCCAATGAACGGCGCAACATTCACATCTATCGTTTGCGGGCCGTGGGCAATGAGGCTACTAAGAGGTGCGCTGATGATACTATGGACGAATGCCCAT
>PFMC01000049.1:0-3811 GCA_002785295.1 Candidatus Komeilibacteria bacterium CG_4_10_14_0_8_um_filter_37_78 | reverse complement strand
CAAAACTTTAAATAAACATTACACTATTGATAGGCTAGTATTTTGATACTAGCCTTTATTCTTAAGAAAAATATATGGCAGAAAAAAATGAGATAAAACAAGCAATTGAGCAGATTTGTGAAGAAAAAAATATCAAGTATGACTTGGTCATTGAAACTATTGAGGCTGCTTTAGCCGCTGCTTATCGTAAGGATTTTGGTGAAAAAAACCAAAATATTAAAACAGAATTTGATGCGGAGACTGGCAATGCTAAGGTTTATGACGTCAAAACCATCGTTGAAGACATGGATCTTGAAGAGCAAGAAAAAATGTGGGAAGAGATTAGAGAACGTAAAGAAGGTGGTGAAGAAATAGCTGAAGAAGACGAATTGAAGCATTTTAATCCTAAAACAGAAATTATGATCTCAGAAGCAAAAGAGATCAAGAAAGGGATTAAAATTGGTGATGAGCTAATTCAAGAATTAGAAATACCAGAAGCTTTCGGACGAATGGCTGCTCAGACGGCGAAGCAAGTTATTATTCAACGTTTGCGTGAAGTAGAGCGAGAAACAATTTATACTGACTTTAAAGATAAAGAGGGCCAATTGGTTACTGGTACAGTACAGAGAAGAGAAGGACGTTTGGTGATGGTAGATATTGGCAATGCTATTGGCATTATCCCAATGGATGAACAAGTAATGAATGAGAAATATAATACTGGTCAAAGATTGAGAGTTTTGGTGCTTAGTGTAGAGATGGCCAATAAAGGACCGCAAATAATTTTATCTCGTAGTCATCCCGATGTTTTAAAAGAAATATTTAGTATGGAAGTTCCAGAGATTGGTGCTGGCACTGTTGAGATCAAGGCGATCGCTCGCGAGGCAGGTGCTCGGAGTAAGGTTGCTGTTTGGACCGAAGACGACAATATTGATCCAGTTGGTTCTTGCGTGGGGCAGAGAGGCACACGCGTGCAAACTATTATCAATGAATTGAATGGTGAAAAAATCGATATTATTGAATGGGATGAAAATTTAGAGAAATTTATTAGCAATGCTCTATCACCAGCCAAGGTATTGGGCATCAAACTAATAGAAGAAGAAAGATTGGCACGGGTAAAGGTAGCATCAGATCAACTATCTTTAGCGATTGGTAAAGATGGTCAGAATGTTCGTTTAGCGGCGAAGTTAACGGAATGGAAAATAGATATTAAGGGTGACGAAGTACCAGTCCCTACTGAAGAAGCTGGGCATGATGAGGATGAAGTTAAGAGTGAAGCAGGAGCTACAGAAGATAATACAGAAAATAAGAAGAAGGCTAAGAAAGTGGTTAAGAAAGCTAAAAAGGATAAAGATGAGAAAGAGGTAGAAGAAGCGCCAGTGGAGACAATAACTGAAGAAGTTGTCGAAAATCAAGAAGATAAATAATAAGATAATTAATCTATAAAACTATGACAGACGGTTTACTATTTTCACTTGTTGCAGCGGTAATTGCGATTGTGTATGGCTTTGTCTTAGCAAAGTTGATACTCAAGAAGCCAGCCGGTAGTGATAAGATGAAAGAAATTGCTGCTGCTATTCAGATTGGCGCTAAAGCCTATCTTAATCGGCAGTATCGTACCATTGCTATTATTGCAGTGATTCTTTTTATTATTTTATGGATAGCGATAGGTTTTCTAACAGCCTTAGGATTTTTAGTAGGTGCTGTTTTATCAGCCTTGGCTGGTTATATTGGTATGAATATTTCAGTCAGAGCAAATGTCAGAACATGTGAAGCGGCTAAAGGTGGTTTGAAAAAAGCTCTGGGCGTTGCGGTACAAGGTGGTGCGGTGACAGGATTTTTAGTTGTTGGCTTAGGCCTTTTGGGTGTTGCTGGATTTTATTTAGCCACAGGATCTTTGAAGGCTTTGATTGGACTGGGTTTTGGTGGTAGTTTGATTTCTGTCTTTGCCCGTTTAGGTGGTGGTATTTTTACCAAAGCAGCAGATGTTGGCGCAGACTTAGTGGGTAAGGTTGAGGCTGGTATTCCTGAAGATGATCCTCGCAACCCAGCTGTCATTGCTGATAATGTTGGTGATAATGTTGGTGATTGCGCTGGCATGGCTGCTGATTTATTTGAAACTTATGCGGTGACAATAGTAGCCACTATGCTTTTGGGGTCACTGCTTTTTGCTGCTTATCCAAATGCTATTATTTATCCTTTAGTTATTGGTGCGATCTCTATTATTGGTAGTATTATTGGTACTTGGTTTATCAAACTTGGTAAAAAGGAGAATATTATGAATGCTCTGTACAAAGGTTTAGCTGTAGCGGGTATCGTCTCTGCTGCCCTGTTATGGCTCATTACCAAGAGATTGATGAGTGATTTGACTGTTTATAGCACCAAGGAGATTTATCTATCAGCCATTGTTGGTTTAGTAGTGACTGCCTTGATGGTGGTGATCACTGAATACTATACTTCAAGTAAATATAAGCCAGTCAGGACAATAGCCAAGGCTTCAGAAAGTGGTCATGGTACCAATATTATTGCTGGTTTAGCTATTTCAATGAAGGCCACCGTTTTACCGGTTTTAGCTATTGTGATGGGAATCTTATTTGCTCATCATCTTGCCGGACTTTATGGCATTGCTATTGCCGCGACCTCAATGCTCTCATTAGCTGGTATTATTGTTACTATCGATGCTTATGGACCGATTACCGACAATGCGGGCGGTATTGCTGAAATGGCAGATCTGCCAGAAGAAGTGCGCAAGGTAACAGATCCTTTGGATGCAGTTGGTAATACAACCAAAGCCGTGACCAAGGGTTATGCTATCGCATCGGCTGGTTTAGCAGCTTTGGTTTTGTTTGCAGCTTATGTTCAAGAGTTTATTGAGCATGGTTTAAATTTAGAATTTAGCTTAGTCGATCCCAAGGTGATTGTTGGTTTATTCATTGGTGGTCTTCTACCATATTGGTTTAGCGCTCTAGCTATGGAGGCTGTTGGTAAAACAGCTGGTAAGGTAGTCGAAGAAGTACGTCGTCAGTTCAAAGAAATTGTTGGTTTGATGGAAGGTAAGGCCAAGCCAGACTATAATCGAGCAGTAGATATTGTCACTAAGAGCGCACTAAAACAAATGATTGTGCCAGCTTTGATTCCGATTGTCGTTCCTATCTTAGTTGGTTTGATTTTGGGTCCGGTTGCACTTGGTGGTTTGTTGGTTGGTAGTATCGTGACTGGTATTTTTGTGGCCATCTCGATGACTTCTGGTGGTGGTGCTTGGGACAATGCAAAAAAGTATATTGAAGATGGAAACTATGGTGGTAAGAATTCACCAGCCCATCAAGCAGCTATTACTGGCGATACAGTTGGTGACCCATACAAAGACACAGCCGGTCCAGCTATTAATCCAATGATTAAGATTATTAATGTCGTGGCTTTGTTATTGGTTGCCTTTATGATCTAATTTTATTCGTGGAAATAATTGACTACTAAATAGTAATTTAGCCAAAATAAAAACCCTGTACTATTCGGTGCAGGGTTTTTTAAAAAAGGGAGCCACTCCCTCTGTGGTAAGCTTGACTTTTGGAGCCTTACCTTTTCTTAAGGAGGAGAAAGAGCAGAGAAAGTGGCCCTTGTAAGTCTGTGGACACCAGCTTTTGTGTGCCCATAGTATCCTGCCGAGGTTGAGTGCAGCAGGAGAAATTAAGGTTCTATTTACGGCTATAATATAATTTGTTTTGCTTTATTTGTCAACCTATCCTTTGGTACATTCAAACTCGAAGTGCAACACCTGTCTTTTCATAGAATACCTCATAAGGGGTCTTCCAGCCAAGTCTTTTTCTCGGTCTGGAGT
>PFMC01000036.1 GCA_002785295.1 Candidatus Komeilibacteria bacterium CG_4_10_14_0_8_um_filter_37_78 | reverse complement strand
AAATTTTAACGGCGACGTAATTTAATTTTATTAAAGTATGACATTTCTAAATTGCCCATACTATGACATTTCTAAATTGCTTTGACATAAATATCAAAAACTTCTTTATCGCTTCACGCTTAACTTAATAATCAAAAAACCCCATCACATGATGGGGCTTATCTTTTATAATAACCTTTATTTCTTTGCTTTCAACAATCTATTCAGCGCAATCATATAGGCGCCTGTTCGTAAATTGACATCATTCTTAACTGCCTCTTGATAAACTTGTTGCCAGGATAATAAAATTTTCTCTTTTAGTTTACTTAATACCTCTGATTTGCTCCAATAAACATTCTTGGCATTTTGCACCATTTCAAAATAGGAAACAATTACACCGCCAGCATTGGCCAAAACATCTGGTATCACCAAAATACCTTTTTTAAACAAAACCATATCTGCCTGATTAGAGGTTGGTCCATTAGCTAGTTCCATCACTATATCCGCCTGCACATTTTTAGCATTTTTAATTGTGATCTGATTATCAAGTGCTGCCGGGATTAGAACATCAACATTGAGTTCTAATATTTGTTTATTGCTAATAGCTTTACTACCAGGGAAATTCTTTAGTTTACCGTTTGTTTCTTTATGTTTTACTACTTTATCAATGTTCAGCCCTCTAGCATTCAAGACCCCACCTTTAGAATCTGTCACTGCCACCACCTTATAACCAGCTCGATAACAAAGTTGGGCCATAGTCATGCCAGCATTCCCAAATCCTTGAATGGCAATGCTTGGTTTTTTTAATTTATAAGTCTTTACCAAATCTTGTAAAATATAAAATCCCCCTTGTGCTGTCGCCACATCACGTCCTTTTGAACCACCCTGATTTAGTGGTTTGCCAGTAAACGTTCCCTTGTTCTTTTGACCAGTTAGCTTCATATACTCATCATTCATCCAAGCCATGATCTCAGGCGTAGTATAAACATCTGGCGCTGGCACATCTATTTTTGGTCCAATATACTTATGCATTGCCTTGGCCCAAGCACGAGACAATCTTTCCAGCTCTGTTTTGGACAATTCTTTTGGATTCACCTCTATGCCGCCCTTGCCACCACCAACTGGAATGTTGGCAACCGCTGTTTTAATGGCCATCCACAAAGCTAAAGCCTTAACCTCATTGATATTTGATTCGGGATGAAAACGAATACCGCCCTTAAAAGGACCGCGCCAATTATTATGTTGCACACGATAAGCTTGATAAACCTTCTTTTTACCATTATCTAAAACAATCTGGAGTTTCTTCTTAATTACTTTCTTTGGCTTTTTAAGGGAGCGTAAAACGCTGGGTTTTAAGCCCAGTTTTTTTGCTGCATTTTCTAATTGTGCGATTGCATTATCTAAAGGATTCATTTTATTTAAGGTTATCAAATTTATTTTTTAAGGCTGACTTTTCTTGAAAACCAACCATTTGATCCATCACTTCTCCTTTTTGATAAATCAACATTGTTGGAATGCTCATCACTTGATATTTTTGTGCCGTTACTTGATTCTCATCAACATTTAATTTCACTATTTTTATTTTGTCTTTATACTCATCAGCTAGCTCGTCAATAATGGGCTCCATCATTTTACATGGGCCACACCATGACGCATAAAAATCAACAAATACAGGCTGCTCAGCCTTTAGCACCTCCTCCTCAAAGTTTTGGTCTGTTACGTGTTCTGCCATTTGTTTTAAAATTAATATTTAGGTTATTCTATTATAACGTATTTGAGATAAATCTAAAAATTTTATTTACTCTGCCAGATATTTCTCAACATCAAGCGCTGCCATACAACCAAGACCAGCGGCTGTTACTGCTTGACGATAGCGATAATCAGCTACATCACCAGCGGCAAAAATACCTGCTTGTGATGTTTTAGTATTGTCAGTAACAGCAATATACTCTTTTTCCAACACCACAACACCTTGTAAAAACTCTGTGTTGGGTTTGTGTCCAATGGCTACAAAAACTCCATGCACCTCTATCTCGCTCTCTTCTTTAGTTTCATTATTTATAATCTTCACGCCGTTTACTACATTTTCACCCAACACTGCGCCCAGCTCTGAGCTAAAGACAAAAGTGACCTTAGGATTGTTCATTGCTCGTTCTTGCATGATCTTACTCGCTTTCAGATCTTCTTTTTTCTTACGAACCAATACTATTACCTCGCTAGCAAATTTCGTTAAATAATTTGCCTCTTCCATTGCCGCATCACCACCACCAACCACAATTACTTTCTTGTCTTTAAAAAAAGCACCATCGCAGGTTGCACAAGCTGAAACACCTTTACCTCTCATCTTTTGTTCACTATCAAGGCCAAGCCACTGTGCTGTTGCCCCTGTTGCTATGATAATAGACTTTGCTTCAAATACTTCATCGCCACTTTTTACTTTAAACTCTTTATCATTAATAACTTCAATACTGTCTGCTGACTGGTTTTTTAATTCACCGCCAAACCTTTTTCCTTGCTCTATCATTTTTGTCATTAGCTCTGGTCCCATAATTCCTTCTGGGAAACCTGGAAAATTCTCCACGTCTGTTGTGGTGGTTAGTTGTCCTCCTGGCTCATTACCAGCTAAGATCAAAGTCTTTAGCTCAGCCCTGGAAGTATAGATAGCAGCGGTCAAACCAGCCGGTCCAGACCCTAACACAATTACATCATATTTATTCATATATTTTAATTAGTTTTTATAAATCTATTAATAATCAGATCTAACTTCTTTTTATCTTTAGACTTTAACTGCAAACAACTAGTCTCACTTTGCACAATGTGATTACTAAGCTGCCCCAAAGCCGCTTTAATAGCGCTTATTTGCGTTAAAACCTCTACACAGTCTCTGTTCTCTGCCAACATTTTTTGTAAACCATCAAGTTGACCACGCAATCTATTGAAACGTGCCACTAAAGCTTTGTCTAATTTGTTTTCCACTTTATTCATAAAATTAATATACCCCCAGAGGGTATATATATAATAGACCAATTGTCAATGCTTGTCAAATAATCAACCAGACCATTAACAGTACAATGCTAATAGCAATATCCCCTATTGAGAAAAAGTTGATTGGTCCTCTAAGGTTAATCTTTCTGTTTGGCCAGAAAGGATAAAAGTCTGTATGATCCAACGCGTCTAATAGCAAGTGACTAAGATAGGCAATTAAAAAAACTAACCCTGTAAAAAAGTTAAAGACCATTATTATTAGCGACAAGATAAAAATTACATTTACGTTGTGTAAATAATTTCTCTCATCGTCAATTGGATTTTCCTTAGCACGAGCATACTTAATAAACTTTTCTACGCTTTGAAAAAGTCCATGTTTATAATAACTATATAAATGATCAACATCTCCAATAACAGAACCAAGAATGGCCGGTGTGTAATCACCAGTTATTTTACCAATAATCAATCCTGCTGCCAGATGTGTTCCTAAATACATATTAACTATTATACTTTATCCCCAATAAAAAAAGAACATCAATGATGTTCGAAGTTGTGTGGCCATTCCCTAAACCGTCTGGTGTAGGGCTCCGCCCTTGTGCTATTTGGTACAGGGCTCCACCGTCCGTAGCATAGCAACTGATATATTATATAAAATAAATAAACATTTATGCCCGCCTTCGCTGAGAAGGATGGTGGACCCGACTGGATTCGAACCAGCGACCTCTTGCATGCCATGCAAGTGCTCTAACCAGCTGAGCTACGGGCCCGCGTCATAGTCTAGGTTCACCGCTTCATATCTCTTGACTAGTAAGAGCTATTTCGCTTGATTCGCCCAGCCTCTTTCTTTTCGATCCCATCTGACGGGATCGAGGTCGTCGAGCCAAGCTCGACTCCTCTTCAATTCCGGTTGCGCAGAATTGAGAAAGATATAATTACTTGTTGTTAATGCTCTGTGTCCTAAGCTATTCACTACTTACTATGCTTTTAGCTTCAATGAAAAGTTATTAGTCGATACTCGACGCCTCTTTAATCTCGCTTGACGGGATTGAGTGCTTGTTCACATAAAGTACACGAGATTTTCAAACACTCTCTTCTTTTTACTACCAACTGCATAGTAGCATGTTTATGAAAACAAACACAGCTTAACCCACCATGATAAACAATACAAATCGGCTCTATAGCATTTAGTGTGGTGGATAAATCAAAAATAGTGGTAAAATTAGCTATAAAATAAAGCTTCCCAACTTTAAGCTAAAAATAACCACTA
>PFMC01000041.1 GCA_002785295.1 Candidatus Komeilibacteria bacterium CG_4_10_14_0_8_um_filter_37_78 | reverse complement strand
ATATTTTGAAGAAACAAATAAACATCTTGATGAGATAGGTTTTACATGGCTTGCGACAAAGGCGGGCGCTCGTCTTGTCGGCGCGTATTGGAGTCCGAGCAAGAGTCGGATCACTGTCCTTACGGATGATCTTGACGATCTGGACGGGGATCTTGGCGCTCGTCCTTCCCGCAGTTTCTTTTGAAATAGTTAGCTTGTAATCTGGCTATTTGTATTTTCGTTTTGTTTTTGATTTTGGATTTCCCCTGTCAAATAATTTTAAATTTTGTATATGATCTATACTTATAACTGGCCCCGGTAGGGACCCCTCCCCGGTGGGGACCCCTCCTTACCGGGGAGATTAATTTAGATGTCCAAAATAACGTAGATTGATACATCATCTTGTATTTATTCCCATTATAAAATATAATTGAACTGCAAGTAAGCTTTAAGATTACTAACAGTAAGCATGTGGACAATAAACCCACAAAAGGCCAATATATTGAGATTTTGTTAAGATCTTCCAAAACTATCTTTTCTACCAAAGACATTGTTTTGTTGTGGGGCGAACAAGCCGAAGCTAATGTTCGGGTTAGATTGAGCAATTACGTAAAAAGAGGAAAATTGATCAGAGTCCATCGTGGCATTTATGCCAAAGATAAAAACTACGATCGTTTTGAGTTGGCTACAAGAATATACACGCCTTCATACATCAGCTTTGAAACGGTATTAACTCGGACTGGAATAAATTTTCAATACTATGGGAATATTTTTGTTGCATCTTATGTTACCCGAGAAATTGAAGCTGGTGGACAAAAAATATCTTTTATCAGAATGAAAGATTATGTTTTAAGCAATACAATTGGAATTGAACATACAAACGATATTTCTACGGCCACAAAAGAGCGAGCTTTTTTGGACCGGATATACATTAGCAAGGATTATCATTTTGATCACTTGGACGTTTTAGATTGGAACAAGGTTTTTGAAATTTTGCCGATATATCGCAATAAGAGGATGGATAAAAAAGTCCAAGAATATTTTAAACACTACAAAGATAATAAATTAGACAATAATAAAACCGTATGACATTAGACTATCCGAAACATAAAAATATCTTACTACAAATCCTGAATGATATTTTTTCTGATACCTCATTATCTCCCTATTTGGGTTTTAAGGGTGGTACGGCCGCTTTAATGTTCTATGAGCTAGCGCGTAATTCAGTCGATATTGATCTTGACCTTTTAGACGAAACTAAAGAGCAAGAAGTATTCGAGAAAATACAAAAAATAGCCACGGGCTATGGCAAAATTGTTGACTCAAGGATTAAACGATTTAATCTCGTGACGGTTATCTCATACGATTTGAAATCTCAAAATATTAAGATTGAAGTTAATCGCCGAGATCTCGGTTCTAAATATGAATTAAAAACATTACTCGGCATTTCAATGCAAGTAATGGTTAAAGAGGATATGTTCGCAAATAAGCTAATGGCGATGTATGAGCGGATCGGCAAAACGAGCCGTGATGTTTACGATGTATACTTTTTTGCCAAGAATAACTGGCCAATAAATAGAAAATTAATTGAGGACCGTGCCAAGATGCCGTTTAAAGATATTTTGACTAAGTGTGCAGTGCTTTTAGAAAATATGGATAATCGCCATATTCTTGATGGTCTTGGTGAAATGTTGACCGAACCGCAGAAAGACTGGGCACGAGCAAAGCTACGAACTGAGACAATCTTTTTATTAAAGGCTTGGTTAGAAAGTGAAAAATAACTATATGCCCCAAGAAGTCGCTAATAAAACCAAAAATAATGTTTATTGAAATGCGCTTGTTGCGGAAGATGAGATTTTTAGAAAGCGTTCTCGCTATTGAGTAATTTTGATTTAAAAGGATTATAAGGAGATGGTTTGGGCTAATCACGAAAGGCAAGGCGCCCAAGCAAGAGCTTTCAGCAAAAAAGATAAAGAATATATTTTGTTGATTAAAGTTGATGAAATAGTGCTTGACGATATACCACCTAAGATTGATTATGTGTCTCTCAAAAAAGGAATTGAAAAATCGACGAGCTTCCGATTAATAAATTAAAGACATAATTTTAATACAATGAAAATAGAATCAAAACAACAAATTCTTGAACGACAGAAAGAGATTGAACAGGAACTCGTGGATATGCTCAAGGAGACTGAGAGTGATTTTACTTTGGATCATATCCGAGATGTTATTTTTCACGAAGAAGACAACGACGATATGATGAAAGTTATAGCTATGTTTGATCATGGCGGAGACGCTTCGGAATTGAGCAATGTTCTTGAACTGACAAATGACGCGTGGAATTATTTTCCGCACAAAGCGTTGGCGGAATTTCCCCGGCTGAACAAAGCGTTAGCGAATTAGTAAAAGCAAAAAAATGACAACATTTATTAAGATATTTGATACTATTCTAACCGCAGACAAAGACGCTAGTCGCAAGGCGGTGCGCGAGGTGCGGAAATTTTTGTACAGAACGCATAGTGACAGGAATGATTATGATGATATTAAAAATATCATCGACAGCGCGCCAGGCGAGTACGCTGAGATTTCTGAGGATTGGCGGCAAGAAAATTTTGTCATAGCGGTGTCGGTTATTTATTATTTGCATGATAAAGAAAGTCAGCCGGATTTTCTGTTTTCATGGCTATTGCATTTGCTTCGGCATAAAAACGGCAACATTCGCCATGCGGCAGTGCGAATGATTGAGCATGAGCTCGGACCGTTGACCTATCATCTTCGCTGTCCTGGCAAAAAATCTTCATTTCACGATTTTTCTCCCGAGCAGGCCGATTATATTATTGCTAGATTATTCGAGGGTTTGCATATTTTGATGAATGATTCATGGAAGCCGATGTATAAAAAATATAAATATATCGAATCTTTGCCAAGCGGGACATATAAATCAGCCCAGATGATTCTGAGTCATTTGGAAGATGACTGCGGCAATGAATATATCAGGCATTTGGAAGAGCTATTGCGTCAAAAATGATATGCTTATTACGCGATTATTTCAGCTCCACCCCATCAAACGGTTCCTCTCCGCGCATCATCTTGACCGCCGCTTCCATTTCGTAGGATTTCCAGCCATTCATTATAACGGTTCTAAGTTCTCACGCCGCTCGGAGCCACATGGGACGAAGCGAGTTTAATGACTCGCTTTTTCTCTTATCTAAACCAATATTCAACGGTTTTAACCTAGTAATTTTAGCATTGTGATATAGCATGTTGTAGACAGGATTAAGGATTTTTTTAAATAATTTATTAATGTCAAATTATAGATATAGCAGTAATTGGATTTTAATAATGCAGCAATAAAATACAATTTTGCCGGTTTTTTCAATATTTATTATAAAATGCAGCAATTAAGTATTTAAAATGCAGCAATTAGGTGATATAATATGACCATGGATAAAAAACAAATGAGACAACAAAATATTATTAATTTTATTCAGAGTAATAATAAAGTATCTAACTCTGAAATTTTAGATTTTCTTGGTGATGTAATTGAAAGAACTACATTGCAGAGAGATTTGAATTTTTTGATAAAGCAATCGCTAATTGCAAAATCAGGTTCTGGGCGTGGTACAGTTTATTTTGTCTCAGAGATAAATAAAATATTTTTGCCAGTTAATGTTAAAGAGTATTTTGATATTCCTTATTTACAAAGAGAAATAAAGGGAAGTTTTAATTTTGAAATATTTGATATTTTAAGCCACAGTATTTTTACAATGGATGAAAAAGAGAAGTTGGAAAAGTTGCAGGAAAAATTTGTTAGAAATTTTTCTAAATATGATAGTCAAACTATTATTAACAAAGAGTTTGAGAGAATAATGATTGAATTTTCCTGGAAGTCATCGGTTATTGAAGGAAATACATATTCGCTGCTAGGCACAGAGGCTTTAATAAAGAATAATGTTATTGGAGAAGGTAAAACTAAAGAAGAAACGCAAATGATTCTTAATCATAAAGATGCTTTTAATAAGGCTATCCAGAATAAGGATAGATTTAGGAAATTAAATTATTCTGGTATTGAATATATTCATTCAGTTCTTATCAAGAAGCTAGGAATTTCTAGAAATATTAGAAATGAAGGAGTTGGAGTCACTGGTACAAAATATACACCCCTGGATAATGGTCATCAGATTAATGAAGCTGTTCAAAAAATGGTTAATTTAATTAATAATAAAGAGTTTTTTTTGAGAAAGCTTTTTTAGCTTCTCTGTTTGTTGCCTATATTCAAATTTTTGAGGACGAAAATAAGAGAACTTCGCGTATGCTCTCTAATGCCATTTTGTTGGCACATAGCTCAATTCCACTTTCATATAGAGTGGTAGATGTTGAGGAGTATAAAAAAGCAGTTATACTATTTTATGAAATAAATAACTTAGTTTCTAGAATCTAACGCAACAGCGTTGTTAATTAATTGATTAAATACTTGATAGGGTTTTTGAAAACCTAGAGCCTGTCTTGGACGCCC
>PFMC01000067.1 GCA_002785295.1 Candidatus Komeilibacteria bacterium CG_4_10_14_0_8_um_filter_37_78 | reverse complement strand
CGAATTAGTTACAAATTTACGAATATATTAATTTAGATAAGGTTACAAATTACGAATTAGTTACAAATTTACGAATATATTAATTTAGATTAAGTATTCTGGTGAATTTAATCTGTGTTGGTGTGAAACTGGCCAGTATGCCGAGCTTTAGATTTGTTGCATGAAGATATCCAGTTATTTGTTCAAAGTGTTTTTTATTAAACCTGGTCCCAACTTTTACTTCTAAGATTATTTTATCTTCGATTAGAAAATCTAGATAATATTTACCGATTTTTTTATTTTTATATATTAAGTTACAACGTAACTCCCTTTTAAACATAATATTATGAGCTATAAGGCTTTCTGCGACTACTCTCTGATAATATTTTTCTTGATATCCATAACCTAATTCATTGTAAACTTCAAATAGGATGCCCACTATTTGATAACTTAGGTTTTTGTATATTATTTTTATCTTATTTTTCATATTTATGGTTAATTATAAGTAATATTTGTATTGATTTGTATATTCGTAGTGTAATAATAAAAAAGATCGCAACGGGTGCGACCTTTAGATAAATTTTTGAAAGTATTTTAATCAATCATGATCCTGTCTTTTTGAACATTGATCTTGAGGATTTTCTCATCAGTCATTTCTTTGCTGAGTAGGGTATCAGCCAAAGGTGTTTCTAAATATTCTTGAATAGCACGACGAATACCACGTGCCCCCTGATCTGGAGAGAATCCCTTTTTCACTAAAAAGTTAAAGGTTTTACTGGTAATTTGGGCTTTTAATTTTTGAGCGATCAACCTTCCTAAGAGTTCATTGATTTGTATTTTGGCAATTTTTAATAAGGCAGCTTTATTGAGAGGTTTAAAAATGATTGTATCGTCAATTCTATTGAGAAACTCTGGTCGGAAATGATCACTAAGGCTAGCTGTGATTTTATTGCTTAGCTCATCATAGTGATGTTGTTGTAAAGTCTCTACCCCTTCTTCCTCTTCAAAACCAATAGAAGCTTGCTGATTAAATTCTTGTAGTCCGATATTGGAAGTCATGATAATGATGCAGTTTTTAAAATTGATTTGTTTACCTGTGGCATCTGTTAATTGACCATCTTCGAGGATTGGTAGTAATAAATTATAAACATCGGGATGTGCCTTTTCTATTTCATCAAATAAAACAACGGAGTATGGTTGGTGTTTGACTACATCAGTTAATTTGCCTTTCTCTTTATAGCCGACATAGCCGGCAGGCGCACCAATTAATTTTGAGATATTGAAGCTTTCAGAAAATTCTGACATGTCTATTCTAATCAAGGCGTCTTCGCGACCAAAGAATTCACGAGCCAATACTTTGGCAGTTTCTGTTTTGCCTACTCCGGATGGTCCTAAAAACATGAAGGAGCCAATTGGTCGATCTGGATTAGCTAGACCAGTACGGGATCTCCGAATGCTACGTGCAATAGATTGTAGAGCTGGGTCTTGGCCAATAATGTGTTTTCTTAATTCATCTTCTAAGTGTATCAATCTTTCTTTTTCGCTGAGTGCCAAATCTTTAATTGGTATGCGAGTGATGCGAGCAACAATAGCAGCGATGTCGTGTTTGGTAATAGTACCCAGTATTTTTTGATTGCTCACAGCTAGATTATGTAAATCGTCTATTTTTAAAATTAGTTCGTTTTCTTGTTCTTTCAAAGCAAGGGCGTGGGTGAATTCTTCAGCTAATATAGCTTGTTCTTTTTCTTTGATCGTCTTTTTTAATCGTTCTTCATATTGGTGAATATTTTTTGCTCGACCAATTTTTGTAGAATTAACTTTCAAAGTAGAAGCTGCTTCATCGATCAGATCAATTGCTTTGTCTGGTAAAAACTTATCTTGCAGATAACGCATAGAAAGATCAACAGCCGCTTCCACTGCATCATCAGCAATTTTGACATTGTGATATTTTTCATAGTTTTTTTTCAGACCTGTAATAATCTCAATCGTTTCCTGTTTGGTTGACTCTTTGAGAATAATAGGTTGAAATCTTCTTTCAAAAGCAGGATCTGTCTCAATGTGTTTTTTAAATTCTTCTGGGGTGGTAGCACCAATACAGCGTAGCTGACCCCTGGCTAGGGCTGGCTTTAGCATATTAGCAGCATCGAGCGAACCGGTTGCAGAACCAGCGCCCATCAGATTGTGAATTTCATCAATAAAAAGAATGATATTTTTGTCTTGTTTGATTTCATCAATGATCTTTTTGATCCGGTTTTCAAATTCACCTCGAAAGATAGTACCAGCAACTGCGGAGCCGAGGTCAAGACTAAGAATTTTCTTATTGAGCAAAATATCTGGAACTTTACCCTGGGTGATCCTTTTTGCTAAGCCTTCAACAATAGCTGTTTTTCCAACACCGGGATCGCCCAAAATAATGGGATTATTTTTAGTACGACGGGATAATATTTGAATCAAACGTTCTATCTCATCAGCGCGACCAATCACTGGATCTATCTCTCGTTGCACTTCTTCATCAGTCAAGTCAATGGTGTAGTTATCAAGTGCAATTTCTTGTCCGGTTGTTTGACCAGTAAGTATTCTTTCCAGTTCATTTTCGGGAGTAATATTTAGATCATTTTTCTGATTCATTGTCAGATCAGGAAATTTGGAAGTACTTTTCAAGATTGTTTCTAGGTTTTGACGAATCACTTCTGGTTTGATATTTTTGCTACTTAAAAACTTGAGCAAACTACCATCTTGACTACTCATCAGACTCATTAATAAATGCTCAGTGCCAATATAACGATGTTGGTATTGATAGGCAACGGTGACTGCCTTTTCAATGATTTTTTGCGTCATTTCCGACATCGTAGGAAGACCATTGGCGATTGGTTGATGTTCATTATTAAGAATCGAGAGAATACTTTTAGCTTCCTCAAGGGTGAATTTGTTTTTAGCTAAAATATCAGCACCTAAACAGCCTTTGGTGATAGTCAGAGCATAAAGCAAATGTAGTGGATCAACACTTTTATTGCGCAGACTAATAGCTAATTCTTGCGCTGAGACAAGTATTTTTTTGAAATGCCCTGTAAATTTATTGAAAGTTGGATCTAGATTGTCCATTATCTAAATAAGTTAGTTTCTTAGTCATCTTATAGTAACAAATGAGGCTTTGCTGTCAAGTATGGACAAAGAGGCCTGTTTACAGTATATTATATTTTTAAGGTATAATGAAGATATGAAAAAAGAACAATACTATTTTTTTATTCTTGGCAATAATGTCAATCTTTCACTGGCCGAGTTGGCAGCTTGTTTTGAGAAGTGGGGAAGCAAGTATCAGTTGATCAGGCAAGACCAAGAAGTTGCGATCATCCAGATTGATGATTTTACCAATGAACAATTCGCAACATTGGGAGGTTGCAAGAAGTATGGTCTTGTCAATCAACAAACAGAACAGATCGAAATCCAGGATGTGACAAATTTTATTTTGGCGCAAGCAAAGCCAGAGCGTTTTAATTTTGGTTTTTCATACTATGGTTTTAAATTAACTGAAAGCAAGAAAATCGGTCAGCAGTTTTTTAGAGAAGGTTTAAGTATCAAGAAAGAATTGAAAACTAGAAATATCAAATCTAGACTGGTGCAGTCAAAGCAAGAGCAGCTCTCTAGCGTCATCGTTGATAAAGAAAAAATGATTGACCAAGGTTGTGATCTAAATATTATGAAACTAGCAGAAAAATATTATCTGGGGAAGACTCTAGCTGTTCAAGATTATCATGCTTTTTCAAAACGAGATTATGGTCGTCCCAAGCGAGATGCGCGTAGTGGTATGTTACCACCAAAGCTGGCTAGAATGATGTTGAATTTTGCGCAGTCAAAAGAAGATGATGTTTTGTTAGATCCCTTTTGTGGTTCAGGAACCGTCATTATGGAGGCTTTGGTTTTGGGTTGGCAGAAAATATACGGTACAGACAAGAGTAAAATAGCGATTGACAGTACGCATCAGAACTTGATGTGGCTGCAACAGAAAGTAAGTTTTTCAGAGATGCCACACTTAGAAATATTGCCTGTGATGGAGCTCAATAAGAGTTTTGACCCGCAGAGTATTGATCAGATTGTTACGGAGCCTTACTTGGGCCCACCATTGAGGAGTAGTGTCAGAAGAAATGATATTGACAATACCATCGACGAGTTAACAGAACTTTATGCCCTAGCATATCGTCGGTTTGCAGAAATATTGAAGCCTGGTGGCCGAGTGGTGATGATTTGGCCGATCTTTGTTTTCAAGGAACAGTTGATTACTCTAGAGATGGGTAGAATTATCAGCGAATTGGGATTTGTCAGAGTAGATCATTTAGCAAAATTTAAACTTCAAGATAATCGTTTAATCTATCAGCGACCAGAACAACTTGTACAACGTAGAATAGAAATTTGGCAACGACAATAACGGGCTCCCCGTCAATTAGTGTGATAGTTTAGTATCCAAATCAGTGGTAAAAAGGCTAAAGTAATTTTGGCAATATAGTGGTCAATATT
>PFMC01000050.1 GCA_002785295.1 Candidatus Komeilibacteria bacterium CG_4_10_14_0_8_um_filter_37_78 | reverse complement strand
AGAAACATTGATACTTATATTGCTAAAATGACACTAGCCTTTTTGCCACTAATTTGGATACTAAACTATCACACTAGTTGACGGAGAGCCTTTGAATATCGCAACCCTCCGGGTTAACTCTAGTTATCCACATTGACGAATGTGTACACTCTGCTATAATAATTTCTATCGAGTACATTGACTTGTCTAAGTAGCAAAGAAAACAATAGTGATTCCCAAGTCCTTTGTGTCATAAGCATAAGATGCGAAATGGGAACAGTCCAAACTTCACTTGGCGCAGAAGCCTCTAAGCGTTGCCTGTGAAGGGTTGTGGGATCAAACATAGAAAGGTTGGAGACTTTCTGGAGAGTCAAAAAGTTCAGTATGCGCGCGTACTCTTGTAGTTTATACTGCATGGCAGAACCTCTCTGTTTGACACCCAAGTAATCTACTTCTAGTAGATGAATCTGTGAGTAATTGCCGCTCATAAGGCTAAAGTAAAAAGATAAGTTAACATCCAGAGGCTCTGTGCGGTTAATCCAAACAGAGCCTTTTCTTTTTATACAAAAATCCCTTTCTAGACAGAAATGGATTTTTTTATTCTAAATATTTTTAAATTTTACCTTTTCACTTTTGACTTCGTATTACTTTCCTTCTTTGATCTTTTCTTCAATACTCTTTGGTACTTCTGCATAGTGAGAAAACTCCATGCTATATGAAGCGCGTCCTTTAGATAAAGATCGCAATGCTGTAGCATAACCAAACATTTCTCCCAATGGCACATCTGCATCCACAACCTTCATTTGCCCACGATCACTCATTTCTTTAATCTGAGCACGCTTGGCATTCATATCGCCAATAACGTCACCCATATATTCTTCCGGAGTGACAGCTTCTACCTTCATGATTGGCTCTAACAAAACTAGTTTCGCTTTATTAGCAGCTTCTTTAAAAGCCATTGAACCAGCGATTTTGAAAGCTGCTTCTGATGAATCAACATCATGATATGAACCATCATATAATGTAACTTTGACATCAATCACGGGATAGCCAGCTAAAACACCATTGGTCATAGTTTCTTTTACACCTTTTTGGATGGCTGGAATATATTCTTTAGGAATAACACCACCCTTGATAGCATCAACAAATTCAAAGCCTGTACCTTGTTCTTTTGCTTCAACCTTCAAATAGCAATGACCATATTGACCACGTCCACCTGACTGACGAACATACTTACCTTCTGCCTCGGCACTACCCTTGATAGTTTCTTTATAAGCAACCTGTGGTGCACCAACATTGGCTTCTACTTGAAATTCACGCTTCATCCGATCAACAATGATATCCAAGTGAAGCTCACCCATACCAGCAATGATTGTTTGCAATGTTTCTTCATCAGTGTGTACTTGAAAAGTTGGATCTTCTTCAGCCAATTTAGCCAAAGCCATACCCATTTTTTCTTGGTCTGGTTTTGTCTTTGGTTCCACTGCCACAGAAATAACCGGCTCAGGGAAAGTGATTGATTCTAAAACTACTGGATTAGCTTCATCGCACAAAGTATTACCCGTAGTAGTACTCTTTAAGCCGACTACAGCAGCAATCTCACCAGCATAAACTTCTTGTACTTCTTCACGATGATTAGCGTGCATCAACACGATTCGTCCAATTCTTTCTTTTTCACCCTTAGATGAATTATAAACATAAGAACCCGATTTCATGGTGCCGGCATAAATCCGAACAAAACAAAGTTTACCAACATAAGGATCAGTCGCGATCTTAAAAGCTAAAGCAGCCAATGGCTGATCATCAGCGGTCTTGATCATGATCTTTTTCTCTTCATCATCTACTGCACGACCCTCTAGAGGGGGCACGTCGAGTGGAGATGGCAAATAGTCGATCATGGCATCCAAAAGAGCTTGCACGCCTTTATTCTTTAAAGCTGTACCAACCATAATAGGAACTATCTCATTAGCAATCACACCTTTGCGTAAAGTTTTCTTCAAATCTTCTACGCTTGGCTCTTCACCAGCTAAATATTTGTCCATCAAAACTTCATCATTCTCAACAATAGCTTCAATCAATCTGGCCCGATATTCCTCAACCTTTTCCTTCATATCCTCAGGAACGTCTGTTTCTTCGATCTCTTTACCAAGATCATCTTTATAATAATATGCCTTTCGGGTAAATAAATCGATTAAACCTTGAAATGTCTCTGCTGCGCCAATAGGCAATTGCAAAGGATGAGCCTTCTTAGTTAAACGATCTTCAATAGTCTTGATATCATAGTAAAAATCAGCACCCATGCGATCCATTTTATTAATAAAACAAATACGCGGTACTTTATATTTATCTGCTTGGTGCCAAACAGTCTCTGACTGTGGCTCAACGCCAGCAACGCCATCAAAAATGACAACTCCACCATCAAGAACCCGTAAACTACGTTCTACTTCTGCTGTAAAGTCAACGTGACCAGGAGTGTCAATAATATTGATCCGGTGCATATCTTCTGGTTTTAGTTTGGTTGCCCAAAAACAAGTGGTGGCCGCTGAAGTAATAGTAATGCCGCGTTCTTGTTCTTGTTCCATCCAATCCATCTCAGCAGCACCTTCGTGTACTTCGCCGATTTTATGTTTTTTACCAGTATAGAATAAAATACGTTCACTAACAGTGGTCTTACCTGCATCAATATGAGCGATAATACCAATATTACGAACTTTTTCTAAGGGATAATCTCTAGACATATACGTTATATTTTAGTTTTAAATTCTTAATTTTAAATTAGACTATTTACCGTGCAAAATGAGCAAAAGCTTTATTAGCTTCGGCCATTTTGTGCATATCTATTTTTTTCTTGATAGCGTCACCTTCATTGTTAGCGGCATCCATCAATTCATTTGCTAAACTCAGATAAGTTGGTTTACCTTTTTTCTTGCGAATTGATTCAATTATCCAACGAAAGGCTAGTTGCATCTTACGATCACCAGAAACAACTACTGGCACCTGATAATTGGCGCCACCAATACGTCTACCTTTTACTTCTAGGCTTGGTGTAATATTCTTCACAGCTTTATCAAATACTTCTAGTGGATCCTGCTTTGTCTTCTCGGTAATAAAATCAAAACAATCATAAACAATGGCTTGAGCCACACTTTTCTTACCATCTAGCATCAGACAATTGGTAAATTTGGCAATCATCATATTGCTAAATTTTGGATCTGGTTTAATTTTCCTTTTTGGAGCTTTTTTTCCTCTCATATATGTAAAATCTTAAAATTTATTAAAATTAATTTTATGCGGTTGCATTATCTGATGACTCAGCAGCTTTGGCACTCTTTTTATCTAAACGAGCACCATACATACTACGACTCTGCTTCCGACCAGTCACGCCCTGAGTATCATAGACACCACGAACAACATGATATCTGACACCAGCCAAATCTTTAACCTTACCACCACGTAATAAGACAATAGAGTGTTCTTGCAAATTATGACCTTCGCCTGGGATATAAGCAGTAACTTCAAGACCGTTTGATAGTCTAACCCTAGCAATCTTACGTAAAGCAGAGTTAGGCTTCTTTGGTGTAGTTGTGGTTACTTTAACACAAACGCCACGTTTAAATGGTGCGCCTGTAGCATGTTCATCACGTTTTCTTTTTAGAGTATTTTGTGTATATCTTAAAGCTGGCGTTTTCGCCTTGTGCTTTGTTCTTTTTCTAGATTTTTTGATTAATTGACTAATTGTTGGCATATTGTTTAGAATTTTATTTAAAAAAAATGATAACCAATCCCTCAAGGGTAGTTATCAGCCACGTAAGTTGTAGTTCTTAATCCAAGAAACAAACCTCTTTATCTCTCTTCAGATGAAAAAATAATAGCACAAGGCTAAAAAACCGTCAAGTGCTATGTGAATAACCAGGCATTTAGATAAAAAAAGCCCCACATTAGTATATTGATACCAATGTGGGACGATTAATCAAAATTTAGATGATTGTAATAGGAACACTACAGCCATCAACTTCTACTCCTCCAAGACCTTCAAACATATTTGTTAAGATTGTTATTATCCACGACTCATTCCAATATTCTTCAAACTTAAATTGGATTGTTCTAGCGTTTATAGCTGTAATAGACGTAGGGATAAAATCACATTCTAAACAATGACGTTTTGCTATTAAAACAGCATCACTGTTAAATGTTTTTGACTCTTGAACTAACGAACAATTTATCTCTCTCATTTGGACCTCCTCTTTATAATAAAATAATGAAGAAATCATAAACGCCTTATGGCTCTATAGCATTTAGTGTGGTGGATAAATCAAAAATAGTGGTAAAATTAGCTATAAAATAAAGCTTCCCAACTTTACGCTAAAAATA
>PFMC01000010.1 GCA_002785295.1 Candidatus Komeilibacteria bacterium CG_4_10_14_0_8_um_filter_37_78 | reverse complement strand
CTCCAGACCGAGAAAAAGACTTGGCTGGAAGACCCCTTATGAGGTATTCTATGAAAAGACAGGTGTTGCACTTCGAGTTTGAATGTACCGCTAACAACCTTTACAAAATATGACTTTTGTGGTTTTATTGATGTAAGATTAATCAGTTTATTTCGTCAATACTATGACTGAGAATCAGCATGTTAATACTCGTTTATTGAACAAGATCAATAAACTCGATCCTGCTGCATTTAGCGAGGCTTATGATATATTCAGTGAAAAAATATACAGGTTTTTTTATTGGCGCACCAGCTCGCAAGAAATTACAGAGGACTTGACCAGTCAAACATTCTTAAAAGTCTGGGAATATATCAGACAGGGCAGACAAATCGAACATTGGTCTAGCTTTGTTTACAGAGTAGCGCACAATTTATTAGTAGATCACTACAAGGCTGGTGTCGAGAAAAAAGAAGTTGAGCTAATAGAAAATATTTCTGATCTAGATAATTCTAAAGACAAATTAAATGATCTAATTGACCATGATTTAAATCGACAAGAATTGATAAGCTATATTGATCAATTACCAGAAGACTATCGTGAAATCATCCTGTGGCGCTATATGGAAGACCTGTCTTTTAAAGAAATCTCCAAAATAACTGGTAAGAATACTAACACCCTTTACGTCTCTTTACATAGAGCACAAACTAAATTGAAACAACTATATGAAAATTCATAGACCAATACTCAATAACCGCCTTAAATCTCTAAAACGTCTACCCGTAGACAAAACTTTTTTGGCTACTAATAAAGATAATCTAATGGAGATTATTTATCACGATCCTCTACTAAATAAAGGTGAACAAATGAGAAACCCTCATCCGAGTCGGTTTGCTTTTCGATTAAAAACTATACCGCTCGCTTCTTTGATTATCTTAATTGTTGCTGGTAGTGGTACGGCCATGGCCTCTCAAAATAGTTTACCAAGTGACTTTCTATATCCTGTGAAACTAATGACCGAAGAGATTAAAGAAGATTTGACCTTTAATGAAGTTAGAAAAGCTGAATTAACGCTAGAGCATGCTACTAAAAGAATAGCTGAACTAAAAAAATTGGAAATGACAAATCCAGAAGCCTTAAGGGATGAACGGATGGTTGCTAAGGTGCTAAATAATTATGAACAAAAAATAGCTTCTAGTGTTAACTATGTTAACCGTACGCCAAGTTATAAACTAACTACAAAATTACGCTATACAACTATTGATACTGAACTAACTCAAAACAAAGAAGACTTAACAATGGTCAAAGACGAACTTGGAGAAAAGGCGAAAACAAAAGTTGAATCTACAATCACAAATATTGAAGAGAAGCAAACAGACTATTTAGCGATGATTAGTGATAGAGCCAAAAGAGACGATCTTGCTGCTGAAGCAGAAAAAGAAATAATCAGCAACAAATTGGCTTACTGGGAAAATAAAATAGCCACTTCAAATATTTTTGATGAGCTAGATAGCGCCATTACATCTGATTCTGAAGCTCAATATCAAGACATCAAGTCTATCAATGAAAAAGAGTTACAAGAAGATGCCAACGATAAAATTCGTGTCTATAGGCAGGAAATTAGCGAAACCAAGAATACTACAGAGACTCTACCAATGATTCAGAAAGAAATATATGATTGGGAAAGAAAAGTAGTAAAAGCCGAAATTGAAATCAATAGCAGGCCTATTATGAAAAAGGTAGCAATCACTAAAACTGAGGATATATATAATTCACCAATCCTAAAAAATGAGGGCGGCAATGAAGTAATGCATGAAACAATAAAAGAAAAAGTAGGCCTGGCAGAAAACATTGCAAACAATACAAATGAAACCACTGTTTCTAAAGAAGAAAACCCCACTAATCCTGCCTTAAATATTATTGTCTATACTGACTATCAATGTTCTTACTGTGCTAGTTTTGAAAAAACATTAAATGGTATTGCGAAAACTTATGACCTTCAAATAGAATACAGACACTACCCTCTAACTGCTATCCACTCTAATGCATTTGCAGCGGCAGAAGCCGCAGAATGTGCAAATGAGCAAGGGCAATTTTCCGCTTATCACCAAGCCCTGTTTGCTAATCAAAGTTCTTTGAACAATGAAGGTGTATTATTCCTTAATCTTGCTGAAAACTTAAATTTAAACGCACTACAATTTGAAGAGTGTCTTTCCTCACACAAATATCAAGAAACTATCAATAAAGATATTACTCAAGGAATAAATGATGGCATTACTGGCACCCCCACTTCTTTTATTAATGGGCAAAGAGTGGCTGGTTCACTACCATCTGAATCAATAATAAAAATAATCGAAGATATTCTCAACTAGACATATTTAAAAAACCCCTTGAACGTAGTCAAAGGGTTTTTTATTTCGTCTTAAAGAGTCCCGGCCCCGTGTTGCGGGGCCGGGACTCTTATTTATATTTGCTTCAATTTTAAATTCTAAATTTTATAGACTTCAACCATATTAGCATGTTGTGATTTTCCTACTGGCTGACCAGACACAAAGACAACATTCTGTCCTTTGCGCACTATCTTTTGTTTAATCACCAAACTAATAGCTTGCGAGATTAATTCATCTAAATTTTTCTTCACAGCAATTTTATAAGCTTGAACTCCCCAAACCATATTGAGCTGATTACGAATCTTATCATCAGCCACCAAAGCAATGATTTTGGTATGAGGTCTTTGACTGGCAACTAACTGTACGGAAAAGCCTGATCGGCTAAGAACCACGATAGCTTTGGCATTGCTATCTCGCACCAAATCAAAGATAGTATCAGCTACGGCACGATAATGAGAATCTTTCTTGGGCGGATATAGCAGATCAACCCGATCATCAAATGGTGACATCTCTGTCTCCACAATAATCTTATTCATCATCTGTATAGACTCTACTGGATACAAACCAAAAGCCGTTTCTCCAGAAAGCATCACTGCATCTGTATGATCAATCACAGCATTGGCGACGTCTGAAACTTCAGCTCTGGTTGGTACTTGGCTCTTGATCATCGAATCCAACATTTGAGTAGCTACTAAAACTGGCTTACTAACCGCCATACAACGTTGAATAATATCTTTTTGAATAATCGGTACTCTTTGTGGTGAAACTTCAACTCCCAGATCTCCTCTGGCAATCATAATACCATCAGAAACATTAATAATTTTATCAATATTATTTACTGCTTCTGGACGCTCGATCTTTGACATAATCTTGATATTTGCTGTCTTGTCGTATCTAGTAATCAACTTTCTCAGTTTTTTGACATCAGTGGCTTGTCCCACGAATGAAATAGCTACCCAATCAATCCCTTGTTGCATGCCAAACTTCAAATCTGCCCTGTCCTTATCTGTAATCACTGGCGCATTGATCTTGGTATATGGAATATTAACTCCCTTGTGAGTGAAAACAATACCGCCACGCAAAACACGACACTTCACATCTTGTCCTTTGACGGCTTCCACTTTCAAATCAATTATGCCATCATGGATCAAAATACTACTACCTATCTCCAATTCTGGCACAACAGGCAAATCAATCGGGATAATGTCTTTGCTGGTAGATTCTTTAGCGCCAAAAATCAAAGTGACAATCTTGTTCCTTACTAAATCTATCCCCTCTTCAGCAACTATACCAACACGGATGCGAGGACCCTGCAAATCTTGCATAATCGCGATTGTTTTCTTTTCTAGCTTAGCCGCCTTACGCAAAATAAGAATCAAATCTCGATGATCCTTGTATGTACCGTGCGAAAAATTAAGACGGGCTACATCCATCCCGCCTTTGATTAATTGACGCACTGTTTTTAAATCCTTCGATGCTGGTCCTAGAGTAGCAACAATCTTGGTATTAATCATATTATAATTTAGAATTTATAATTCATAAGTTAAAATCACAATTTTCTAGCTAAAAAAACAAGTTCATTTTAACTTTAAACTTTTTGGCTTTAACTGGCCTAAAGATTTATCTTTTTTGCGTACTTATTGAGATATGGCATTTCCCACCATTGTCCTTGCATCGCATTCATAATACCCAAAATAGAATACACCAAAACAATAATAAATAATAACCAACCAATAACTGGTATCCAAAAAATAAGCCAGCCAATTAATTCAAGAATGAAGAGAACTAAACCTTGCTTAGCATGATGTTGAGCAAACTTTGACCCTCTTTTGAAAAGAAGTGGGATCAAACATAAAGCCCAAATATAACTAAGCGCGGCAATCAAAGAGTTATCTTTGACATCTTGTGCTTCATTATGAGTGTTTGTCATAATTTTATTTAAAGAATTACTCTTCTATTATAAAATAAATTACCCTTTCTGTAAAATGACGTACTCCCCGCCACCGCTAACGCTTGTGGTGGGGTTTCTTTTGCTCCGCTACTCATGAGAATTCGTTAGTAATGTCTTTAGGCAGTTCGTACTTACTTTGTTTTCTTATATATTTTCTAATTTG
>PFMC01000076.1 GCA_002785295.1 Candidatus Komeilibacteria bacterium CG_4_10_14_0_8_um_filter_37_78 | reverse complement strand
ATTTATGTTAATAGTTAGTTTGCATAACCATTATACTAATATTAGGTGTCCTTTTAAATTAATTAAGGTTCGGAGTAGAATGTAGGAAACCAGCCTTGACATCATTCAAAAAAGATGATAATACTCTAGTATAAATATTTAACCTATCTTATGAAAAAAACCTATATTTTACTGATTATTCTAGCTGTTTTACTAATAAATCTGCCAGTTAAGGCTGATAATGAGATAATTATTCCTTTTACTGAGATTAAAATCAATATCAAACCCAATGTTGTTGAGTATGATTTGAGCGATTCTCATATTGTCTATACAACAAAAGAAGATAATAACTATACTCTTTACTTGTATGACCTAGATCAAGAT
Source organism: Candidatus Komeilibacteria bacterium CG_4_10_14_0_8_um_filter_37_78 (assembly GCA_002785295.1). Classification (GTDB taxonomy): domain Bacteria; phylum Patescibacteriota; class Patescibacteriia; order UBA1558; family UBA1558; genus UBA1558. Next base: position 4,220 of record PFMC01000076.1, on the reverse strand, counting down.
CAAACAATAATCATCGCCGAACAAGAAGGGGCTAAATTTGAACCTTCTATTGACGACCAGAATCTTGTCTATGTGCAATCTGAAAAAAATGTCATGCTTTATGATATTGAACTAAATGCGGATCTTGAAGAAAAAATTACTGAACGCATTACTTCTAGCTATCCTTACGAAACCAGTTTAAACCCACATGTTCAGGACAATAAAATTTCTTATACTCGCTGGTTCTACAATCAAGATAAATCTATATGCCAAGTTTATGATCTTATTACCAAAGAAAACAAAGCTTGCGAAAGTATTATTGGTCACCACCAAACAAATCAAGATCATCATCTAGATAAAGTTGTTTGGCAGGATGATCGTAATGATGTCAATAATATTTATCTTCATAATTTTACCACTAATGAAACTCGCAATTTGTCTGACAATGGTTTAAATCATTATTTTCCAAAAGTTTATAACGACATTGTCATCTGGGACACCAAAGATCAAATCTATGTAAAAAATTTAATTGATAACTCTCTACAAATTATCAGCAATGACAAGGCAGCTATTTTTTCTTCAGATATTGATAATCAAAATATTGTTTACCAAAGCAATCCTGGTGGCAACTATGACATCTTCTTGTATAACCTGATTACTAAAGATCAAATACCAGTCACCTTTAGTCTGGCTGAAGATAAAGCACCAAAAATATTTAACAACCATATTTTGTGGTTAAGATACAATACCGGTGGTCAATATGCTCTTTATTACAAAAATATCAAACCCTATACTGACAAGTTATTTACTCAGCTTACTCTAGAAACAATCGATTCTAGTAGTGTACAAATAAGCTGGCCAGAAACAAACACTGCTGATCAGTATTACACCCTCTATCGTTCTGAGCTTACTGGCTCAATTGGTGAGGCTGTTGCTGACCACATCAAAGACGATAGCTATACTGACAACACTATTACTGCTAACAAAGATTACTACTACACTTTAAGACTGGTTGATGTCAATGGTGATCAATCAATCCTGACACAATAGTATCTTTATCACTCAGCTAATAGAAAATTAGCTAAAACCAATACTAGTTCTACTGTTTATTTGATCGATTATGATCAAACTTGGTTGATCAGTAATGCTAATATTTTTACTGCTCATAATTTTAAATGGACTGATATTACTACTATCTCAAAAGCTGAGCTGGATCAATACCATTATAGTGGCCCACTGAAATATCCAGAAAAATCACTAATTCAAAGTAATGGCACAACTGTTTATCTAGTAGAAAATGGTGAGATTAGACCATTTTCCAATGAAGCAACTTTTAAAAAGGGTGGTTTTAAATGGAGCCAGATACACTATGTATCACAAAACCACCTTCGACTATATGAAGTGGGTGAAACTCTCATACTAGAAGACTTTTAAAATCTCCTCTCAAGATGCGTAATATCTTCGTCGAGTAGCAACGCAAAGCTTTGCATTGCTACTCGACGGGGGTGTTTTTTTATTCTATAATATAAGCGATAAATAATAACTTTTAAACTTATGTTCAAGAAGAAGAAAAAGGAGTCTCTAGAAAAAACAACCGATGATTTTTTTGCTAAAGATGAACAAACCACAGACAGTGAACAGTGGATCAATGAAGATGACTTTGAAGGTCAGCTTTCTGTCGATGTTTATGATGAAAAAGATAATATTGTGATCAAGTCTACAATTGCTGGTGTTAAACCTGAAGACATCGACATCTCGATCAATAATGAAATGGTCACTATTAAAGGCAAACGTGAACAATATGAAAATATTACTGAAGAAAACTATTATTATCAAGAGTGTTATTGGGGTGGTTTTTCGCGCTCTGTTATCTTGCCAGTGGAAGTACAAGCCAATAAAGTAGATGCTAGCCTCAAGAATGGTGTCTTAAAAGTCATTTTACCAAAAGCCAAAAAAGAAAAACAGATCTCTATTAAAGTCAACAGTGAAGATTAGTCTACTATCGATAAATCGATGCTTAAAATAAGAATTAACAAGAATCCAAAAACAATGAAGTGGTTACTGATTATTATAACCACTTCTTTGATATTAATCACATTACTATTAGCTCTAGGCTTTGCTTTACATAAATACTATGGTAATAAATATATCCATGGCTTATCTGTCGCTCACCAAAAAATTGGTGGCTTACAAAAAGACAGCGTCAATAAAATAATCCAGGAAAGAATTGATAATTATAAGCAGAAAGGTCTTGATTATAGCTTCAATAGTCATACTCTCCACCTTGATACAACGATCAGCTCAGTTGAGCTAGAAATGTCCTATGATTTGGTTCACTATCAACTCGAAGAAACCTTTGCTGCTCTATGGCAAATCGGCCACGAAAGAGGCTATCTCAATAATTTTTGGCAACAAATAAAACATTTGATCAGACCAACCAATTATCCTCTATTAACAGAGTTTGATCAGGATAAATTTATCAGCGTTCTACAAAGCAACCTAGAACAATATGAGACTGTTGGTCACAATGCCAGACCAGAAATCATTAGTGTTGATGAGATCAATGTTCTACCACATGAATTGGGAATGGCCTTTGATTATCTAAAAATAGCCCGCCTCAGCCAAGACCAAAGTCATCAATTAAACCCAGACACGATTAACCTGCAATTACACTTAAACTTTCCAACAGTCTTAGATACTGACATAAATACTGACCAAATCAATGATCTGAAAGATTTTCTTAATCAAGAAAAAATACTGAGTTTACAATATGATCAAGAAAATTTTAATATTCTACCGACTGACTATCAAGAGTGGCTCATCTTTATTAATGAACAAGGTTCAATCAACCTTGCTTTCAATTCAGAACTAATGAGTCAGTACTTAGAAACGAATATTGCGCCTAGTATCAACATTGAAACCCGTGATGCAAAATTTGATATCACCAATGGACGCGTCAGTGAATTTCAGGGTAGCCAAGATGGGCAAAAATTAAATACTACTGACACTATCAACAATATTAACCTCACCTTCTTTATAGAAGAGGCAAGCGAATATGATCTTGTCGTTAATGAAAAAAAAGCAAAAATAGCAGTCAGCGATATTAATGAGCTTGGCATTAGAGAAATCATTGGCATGGGCCGATCAAACTTTGTTGGTAGTTCAACCAATAGAGTGCATAATATTCGTACTGGGGCTGCTGCCATCAATGGTCTGATTATTAAACCAGGAGAAACATTCTCCTTGATCACTGCTTTGGGTGAAATAGATGCAGCGCATAATTATCTACCAGAGCTAGTCATTAAAGGCAATGAAACCATACCAGAGTATGGTGGTGGTCTATGCCAAATAGGTACCACCACATTTCGCGCTGCTATCGATAGTGGTTTACCAATTATAGAAAGGCGCAATCACTCTTATCGAGTAGCTTATTATGAGCCAGCTGGTTTTGATGCCACAATTTACAATCCCAAACCTGATCTTCGCTTTAAGAATGATACAAATAATAATATTATTATTCAGGCTCGCCTTGAGGGTACTGAATTGATTTTTGAATATTGGGGCACTAAAGATGGACGAAATGTCTACTATACCGCTCCTACTATTTATAATATTACTAGTCCCGGACCCACCAAATGGATTGAAACTACGAAACTAGAACCTGGACAAGAAAAATGCACAGAGCGAGCTCACAATGGCGCTGATGCTGAATTCGATTATGCCGTTACCTATCCTGACGGTACCAAAGAAGAAACAACATTCACTAGTCACTATGTTGCCTGGCCCGAAGTCTGTCTTCGCGGCATTGAAGAACCGATCATTGATGAATCGTCTCCTGATCCAACTGAAGTTCCAACAATTGAATAATTTTTGAATAATACAAAATAAAGGATAAATTAATAAGAATTGAAAAACAAAAAAACTGCCTACTAACTGCAGACAAGAAAATCAGAGTGGGAAGTAATTGAGCTAAAAGCCTAATCAGATCCGACTTTGATCCCCATGCTTGTCGTGCCTGCAGTTAGTAGGCAGCTTTGAATGATTGAGTATCTTAACACAGATAACATTTGGTGTCAATAGGCTAGACTGTTAATTACCTAAAATTAGCTATTTTCCGCTGAAATATGGTAAAAAAGCCCTGCAATGTCAAAGCAATTTAGAAATGTCATAGTATGGGCAATTTAGAAATGTCATACTTTAATAAAATTAAATTACGTCGCCGTTAAAATTTTTTCCCGCTG
>PFMC01000031.1 GCA_002785295.1 Candidatus Komeilibacteria bacterium CG_4_10_14_0_8_um_filter_37_78 | reverse complement strand
TACTTGCAGTATGTTAAACCATCCATCCCTGCCATCCGTCAGGCTTTAGCTTCTAAAGCCTTCCTACTGGCAGGGTTTCCTGTATAGTATTAACGAAAGAGGTCCCGAATTGTCGAAACCTCTTTTTTTATTTTAATAAATATCCAGTGATTAAAGCTGCAGTCCAAACACTCCAAACTAGCCATGAGAATTTATGAAACTATTGTTCGGCTTTTCCATTTTTAAACTTAGCTATCAATGCCCATGAAAGGTGTACTGCCATCAAAAACAAAGTGACCGCACCACTGAACTCGTGTAGACTAAGTTGCATGAATTTCGTATGAGACATCATAATCGAAGTTCCAGTTAAATCACATAAAAAACCGATAGCAAAAACTATAACAACCCAATTGAGTAAACCTTTCTTGAGTATCAAATCAGACCAAATTGCTACAGAATAAAATAGCCAAGCAACTAAAACCATTTGCACGGAAAAAGGCATTATTATCTATCTTTCTTTCTACCAAAATGAATCCAATAGGCTCTCATCAAGCCAACACCACCAAGACAAATAAAACCTATTAACTGATATGTTTTATTGTCCAAATTTACCAAGATGATAAATGGTATGACCGGTGACAGAAAAAGAGAAATTCTCAAAGGTTCTTTTAAACCATCGTACCAGGTGTTAAATTTTGTAATCATAACAGCTCCTTTTTGGTATTATTAATACATAATGTTAATGAACATTTCCAAATTATCATTCTAAAAAGTTTCTGTCAACTAAAAAAGTTAATAAAACATTTGACATGTGCATAACTTATGTATTAAAATGTGATTGATATCTCCTCACAAATTTTGTCTGAAAGTCGGACTATAGGAGATTTCCCTTTTTATACTCCCTCTTTGTTAACCTTTCGAGGTTGCTAAGGAGGGAGCTATGAAGTGAAATAATAATAACTAATCCAATGACCGGTAAAACTGTTCTTTTTTATTTGGGATAAGCACCAATGCTCAAACTCCGAACATCAAACAAATAACAAATACCAATGTTCAATTTTCAAACTATCCACTATTAATATGAATGGAACTAAATATTTTTATTATTTCTGTCACTTCATTAATATACTTAATTTGAGCCCCTTTATCTAAAGGTGAAACCTCTAACAGTCTTAACCATAACCTAGACTCCTTAGCCTCTCTAATACAAATTCTAATTTTATGTCTAAAATCTTTCTTACTAGACGCCTCATTCGCTTCAATATAATTTGCAGCAATTGAAGATGATGACCTAATCAACTGACTAATATATACTCGGTTACTCATCGAACAAATAAGGCTCTTAGTATAATTCCTAACATTAATTGCGAACCTGTAAGTTCGCTCCTCCAAATCATACTGTTTCATATTATTAACTAATTGTTTGTGATTTGATATTTGGTGCCTATAATTTGTTTGTGATTTGATATTTGTTAATTGTGATTTAACATTAGAAAAACTTTGCCCTTATCACCCAAGACAGAGCACTGACACCCACCACTCCCAGACCATAACCTAAATAATCATCCACTGGTGTTTCTTTACCACTAGCAATCTTGGTTATTTTTTTATTATTGGCGCTGATCACATTGATTTCCGCCTCTTCATTTTCTAAAACTTGTTCTACGCTTAGATCACTAGTAAACCTTGGTAACAGTCGATAACCTGTCTTGGTTTCACCAATGATACCAGTAATAATAATCTCACCCCCAACTTCAATGGTTGGTTTTTTAATTTCGGCTTTAGTACTTAGATAAATCCTGAGCTCACCACTATCATCATCGAGGTACCATGAGCTACCCTTCTTCTCTACTAGATCACCAATCACTGTGATCAATCCTCCCTCATAATCTTCGCTAACATCTCCAGTCATAACTTGTTCTGGCGTTGGCAAAGCAATATGAGTAATCACTTGCACATCAGCAGCTGATGCTATTTTAACACGTTTCTCACCACCAGTTTCTGAAATCTCTCCTTGGACCATAATAATGTCACCCAATTTCATGTTTGGAAAATCTTTTTTAGAACAATAAACTTGGATACCTCTACTTAAATCTATCCTGAAATCATAGTCAGCTTGAGAAATATAAAAATAAGTATCAGAGAAATTACCTGGCAATGCTGTGACTATTCCTTGAGTCAACACCTTTGTTTTAACATCATGCTCTCGAATTTCTGAAATCAGTTCTAATTTTTCTCCTTGTCCGGCAAGATCTGTACCGCCACGCGCCTCAACAAATGGCGCGGTAATAATATTAACTACTAAATTAACCGTACCTGTCAGCCCTAGACTATCTTCGACTAATAAACTGACTGTATATTCACCAGCTGTTTGATAATAATATGCCACTGTCACACCTGCTAAAGAATCACCATTGCCAAAATCCCAATAATAACTATTAATCTGATCATCACTAACAAGACTATCAGTCGCTGAGAAAGTTATTAATTGTCCAGTATAAAACTCTGTTTGTGTTAAATCAATTTTGGGTTGTGGTGGCTCATTAACTGGAAACAAATTAGTCAGTCCAGGAGTTAATTCTTCAGTCCACTCCCAGTCATTGCTATTTGTCCTAGAATAGCTTTGCCCAGCAATAGATGAATCGTATGTTACTTCCTCCAATAGACTATTATCTGGCTGATATAGTCGGACCGCATCGCCACCGCTATTATTGAGTGTCAGGTTTGTTTCACCGCGCCACAATACCAAATATGCCCCTGCTAAAATTGTCTGTGTTAAGGTATATGAATCTTCGGTACTGTCTTTAAGTTGCCAATCACTTAAATCTATATTTTCTATACTCATATTATATAGTTCAATAAACTCACCCTCCTCATCGCTCCCTTCAGGGTCTGGAACCAGTTCATTGATTAGTATCTCTGTGCTGTAAACTACGGGAACAATATCTTCTTCATCATCAATTGGTGGGATGATAATTTCTTCGTCTTCACTTGGTGGAACCCCTGGATCTGTGTTTTGATCCCCAATTGGTTCACCTGTCTGACAATCACAATACTGTACTTCATTATCATTTTGATACTGTCCTGGACTACCACCCAAAACACTACTCACGATCCAGCCATTATCATATTCCAAAGTATTACCATCACCAGCTGCTCCTAAATCAGAATTGTATACCACTTGTACTAACCAACTAGCACCATTGTCCAAACTAAGCTTCAACTCTTCACCACTATTATTTAAACTAACTACTGAGTCCAAGATAGTCCCACTATAACCTGGGTGATCAATCATAAAAGCAGCAACATCATCAACAATCACAGCCGCTTCACAACTATTTAAAACATCATCACCTTGGGAAACAGTGATAGTGTGGTTACTACCATCAAAAAACCGCCAACTAGAATCAATATTAATATCACTACCACAAGTGTTGTAAATCTCCACCCATTCGCGATCACCATCACTACCTTCAACATCATACATAATCTCTGTGAAAATAATATCCTCATTGCCACCTTGTGCCATCACAACTTCTATCTTGGCAGATGACAATATAAGAACTACTGCCATAATAGCAATAAATATTATTCCTTTTAATTTTATATCCATATGTTTTATTATTAATAATAAACATTCCGTCATTCTGGCCCCTAGCCCAGTGGGAAGGAGTGTCACAACTGATAGAATTTAGATTCTACCGCAAGCTCCAGAATAACAAATAACGTTCCATTAACTGGGCCAATCTCAATCGAGGGTCGCAACTCAACCTTGACTGGCCCAGACTAATAGCTATTTCAATTCATCAACCGTTACTTCTTCCACTGATATTTCTTCTGAAGCCAATTCTGATGGTTGCTTTTCTTCTTTCTGTTTATGCCCCAACATAATCAATTCATTGGCAATAATCTCTGTCTTATACTTTTTAGCACCCCTATCATCTTCCCAACTACGGGTTGATATTCTACCTTCAACATAAACTTTACTACCTTTTTTCAAATACTTATTGACAACGCTAGCCAGCCCTCCCCAAGCTACTAAATTGTGAAACTCAACAGACTCCTGCATCTTTTTTGTTTTCTTATCCTTCCAAACATAGTTGGTGGCTACACCAAACACGGCCAAGTCCGCACCTGATGGCATTTTTCTAGCGATTGGATCGGCTGTTAAATTACCGATAATACTTGCTTTGTTTAAATTCATGACTTTTTTGTTAATTATAAAACTACCTCACAAAGAAGGTAGTTTTCACCTAGAATCCATGCCCAGTCACCATGACTAGGTTGACAAAACAATTATCAAGGATAATAATGTAAACACTCCTTCTTTATGAAGGACGATCAACCGAAGAAACTCTTTACTTTTGTAAGGGGTTTCTTTGTTTATTAACAATGAACAAGACTTTTCAAATGAGCGACGGCGCAAATCATTTCTAGTAAATTTCAACCTTTTGAGACAAACTGTGCCGGCGGAAAGGGGTTAAATCACCTAACTTTCAAAGTATTTTAGCAGATTTTTACCATTCTCTCAAGCTAACCTGTCAAAGCAATTTAGAAATGTCATAGTATGGGCAATTTAGAAATGTCATACTTTAATAAAATTAAATTACGTCGCCGTTAAAATTTTTTCCCGCTGA
>PFMC01000066.1 GCA_002785295.1 Candidatus Komeilibacteria bacterium CG_4_10_14_0_8_um_filter_37_78 | reverse complement strand
GACAGGCTCTAGGTTTTCAAAAACCCTATCAAGTATTTAATCAATTAATTAACAACGCTGTTGCGTTAGATTCTAGAAACTAAGTAATTTAAAAACAGAATTCCTTAACAATCAAAAAAAATTAGAAAGGTTACTAATGAAAAGACCACTCACTGAAACCAAGCTTGGTTCTGGTATTGCTAAGCCTGGCTCTCGAATTACTTGGTTAGAACCAGCCACTCGAACCACTCCAGAACATCAACAATTCCTTACCTCTGCCAGAGCTCAAAACGGCCTCGGACCATTCATTGTCAAAAAATTAAGACAGACCCTTAATGGTCAGGTTTTGATCTGTTTCAATAATCAACAAAATCTTTATGCAGGTACCCCAAATTTAGGACACGATGTCTACATGATATAATGGGTAGGAAAGGAGAAAAATCATATGCCCAAAGGACACCCGTCGGTCAGCAAAGAGATAAAAGACCAGATAATCAAAAGAATTAAGGAAGAAGTTTTGCCGGTATCCCAGGTTGCCTCCGAGCATGGCCTTAAACCCCGCACTATCTACCAATGGATTGCCCGGGGAGTTACGGCTCCGCCCTCAATCCTTGAGATATCTAAATTGAAACGAGAAAACTAAGCACTCAAAGAACTCATCGGCCAAATCACTCTGGAAATGAGCCTGACGAAAAAAAAGCAGATGATCGCTAGAGACAAGGTTCTTTCCAAAAAGGAGCTGGCTAAAAAGCAAGGGCTATCCAGAAGTAGCCTTTACTACCAGTCCAGACTGGAGAAAAAAGACTGGTTCCTGAAAAACCGAATTGAGCTGGTCTTACAGAATAATCCTAGTTACGGCCACAAAAGAATCGCCCCTGAACTTGGGGTGAACAAAAAACGAGTCTTGCGAGTAATGAGAAAGTTTGGCATTAAGCCATATCGTAGATGAGGCAGGAAGTTCAAAAATACCACAAAAATAGCCAGAACCTATCCTAATCTGCTTCAATTGATTCCTTTTCCAAGTCAAGCTAATGTCGCCTGGGTTTCTGATTTCACCCAATGGTCGTTCCACGGTAAAGCTGTCTATCTGGCCACAGTGGTTAATATCTTTAATCGGAAGATAGTCGGCTGGTGTTTGTTGACCACTCACGCTGTTCAGTTGCCTCTGACTGCTTTAATGAACGCGGTTGAAAAATACGGCCGACCCCAAATACTCCACTCGGACCAAGGTAGCGAATATACTGGCAAAATTTACACTGTTTTTGCCGAAAGTCTGGGAATCAGATTATCAATGAGTAAAAAAGGTTCACCCTGGGAAAACGGCTACCAGGAATCGTTCTATTCCCAATTTGAGGTTGACTTAGGCGACTTAAACCGGTTCAAGACTTTAGGCGAATTAGCCGTAGCCGTCTACCAGCAAATTTACTACTATAACAATCAAAGGATCCATACTAAACTAAAAATGCCGCCAGCTTTATTCGTTGAACGGCAACAAGTCTTAACAACTAATTATCTATCCGTTAAAGTGTAGACAGGGTGTCCAAAGAAATGGGTACCCGCCATTTACCGAGTCAATCGCTTGTGATACCGCCACGGCAGTTAAATCAGCTTCTGGCGCATCATGGATGATCCTTTTGAAGTAGAGAACCCCTGGCAAAATTCCAGCGAATGTTTTTCGTTTTGCACCAAGTAGTTGGCGCAACTTTTCCATTCGCTCGGATACTCGCCGAAGATTTTCAACATTCATCGGATCGGTGTACTGACCGTTGGTCGCGGAGATGCAAAACATCAAACTCAATTTTTTGTTTTGCCACAGCAGTCCGCAAGGCCATGGATTCCACATCACCTTTGGCAGGCGATGTCGATACACATAAGCCAACGCGTACCTTTCACTTGCTGGGTAAACAAGAAACACAGACTCAATAAATCCGATGTGTTTGTTGACCGCGCCGATCAACCAGAACAACCAGTCATGGTTAATAAAGATGTTCAAAATCTCAAGTGGCAAACGCCGAAAGTGAGACCTGATTATTCTCCACCAACCCCGTTTTTTGGCGACTTCTTCTCTGATAGAAGAAGTCACCGGCACTTCGGTTGTAACAGAAGTGACGTGATTCATGACGACTTCTCCTTTCAGTGGTTTATTGATTGACAATGAACAAAACTCGTTACTCCGAGGTAACACCGTATATTAGCATATTATCACGAAAAAATCAATAGAACAAGCAAATTTTCCTTATTTATGAAGTTTTTCAAGTAGCGAATTATCTAAAATAAGCCAAAAGGAAAAGGACAACAAAGTGCAAAAAAGTGCTGATCTATCCCAGCACCATTATATAAGGACTATTTAAATTTGCATTAAGATTTTGTCTTGATCACTACGGCTTGGCTATCAGAGAAGCGTTTAACTTTGCACCGATATTTACTTTCAAATTTTTTTATTTTTTTCCTCCACCTCTTTTGTGTAGTGGGGATAGATAAAAATATCGGTTAGATTTAAACCGGTCAAATCTTTTAGTTTTATAGAGTTTATTTTTTTATCAAAATAGTCAACGATATTACTATTCGATCCCAATACAACTCCACCTCCGCTCACGCCAATTACAATCACTCCCTTATCGACAAGTTGGGTAATTATTTTATCGGCGCCGCTTTTCTTAAGGTGATACAAAAGATAAAACGGATTGCCGCCGTTGATATAGATAACATCAAATTTTTTCAGTTTGTTTGATTTTCAAATTCAACATCAAGAAATTCTACCTTTTTAAAGCCAGCATCTTCTAAAACCTGCTTCGCCAATATTGCGTGTTTGTTTTTCTCTTTCCACTCGGCCGAAGCGGTTGTGATAATGGCAACGGACAAATCCCTCGCAGCTGATGGCAACAATGCCAGCAGCTTATTTTTTAAAGATTTATTTTTTTGAAATCCATGAGAGGAGAGGATGATTTTTTTCATGATTAAAAAATTTAATTATGCCTAAATTTTCTTTTCCATAATTAGCACTTTAGCCGTCTCCCTAAAACCAGCTTGTTTATAAAGATTAACCGCTCGTTTGTTGTCTACAAAAACTTCCAATCGCAATTTTTTCATCCCTAGCTTTTTAGCTTCTTTGTTTATCAAGTCCATTGTCTGTTTGCCAAAACCCTTACCCTGGTATAAATGATCTATAATCATTCCTATTGTTGCTTCCTTATTGTCGGATAGACGGATATTAAACCAGCCTACTGGTTTTTTGTTTACTAACAAAAGATAATAACGTCGGGTATGACTGCAATTTTGTTCAACCTGCTTGGCCGTTTGAAACTTAGGCCAAATATACTTATTATTTTTGGAGTTAAACAAGGAGGCGACGTAGGCAAAGTCTTGTTTGGTTTTAGCTTGATGGATTTCCATAATGTAAGTATAACAAAAAATCGCCTAAAAAGCAGCGATCTATTTAAAGAGAGATTATTTTAACTTTTTAAACTCTTTGGCAAATTGAACTTGCATTTTTTGCAATTCATCATCCGGCATTCTTTTTGCCCGCAACGGATTCAGCTCGTTTCCTTTATTGACTGGGACTAAGTGGATATGGATATGACGCACGCCAAATCCCTCAATAGCCAGTCCTATACGTTTTGCCTGGCTTAATTTTTTCAATATGAAACTGATTTTTTTGGCGGTGCGGAAAATTTCACTATATAGAGGTTCTTTTAAATCAAAGATATAATCGATATGCTTTTTAGTTATCAAAATGATGTGTCCAGTATTAATGGGCTGCGGAACTAAAAGCAATATAAAATCACGGTTCTCCCAAACCTTGAATGATTTTTGTTTTCCCTTGATGATGTTACAAAAGATGCATTTCATGATTTATATAAAGTTTTTTATGATCGGATCAATTTTTAAACAACCCAACACTGTTAAAATAGTAAATCAGTTTCCCTCCACTGCTAACAATAATCCTAATGGTTGGATAATTATAGACATCACCTGTCAGACCTTCCGGTAATTTATAACTGGTGTCTTGCCAAATCCATTCATGGGCCGCGGCGATGTTTACCGGATTTTCCTTGCTTGACTTATAGATAAATTCCGGTTTTAATTGATCAAATCTTGGAATTGACCGTCCCAAATAAGTCATGGCTACGTTTTTAATTTCCGTTTCAGTTCTGACCGATCCGTAGAGCGAACCTAAACTGTTGCATTTTTCTTTTTTTTCATCCAGAGATAATTCTTGAATTATTTCTGGATATCTGACATGAACTTCGACCAACTGATTATTACGGGCGTCAATTTCGTATTCATAAACTTCACACAATTCGTCAATGTATTCTGATTGTTGGAAGGCATGCACAGGCCGATCCCACTCTGCTGGTGTGTCAATTCGCCAAGCTCCGCTGACACCGTGCGGGGCGTCATCTACCGAAGCAACCTTGCCGATAGTAAAATTGGATGGGTTCTTTGAACTACTAATATACTGAATGGTTAATTCCGAATTATTCATAAAGGCCTTAATGTTTTCTTGGGCCTGTAATTCTGACTGGGTGGTTAGTGGCGGTATATTTTCTTGATTTATAGAGCCACGACCATCATCTTGGAAATTAGACAGCAGTTGAACCAACAAAGCATCACCCCGTTGCCACCAGTAAACGAACACTAAGGATGTTAGAGAGATTACTATTAAAATTGATGCTATAATAATTTTTTTCATTTTTTCAATTTTTTAATAACGTTGTAAATATTACCCGAGCTATAAAATTTGATCTTTTTTAAATCTTTTAAATTAACCCATTCCAGCATGCCAATGTACTGCTTTTCTATTTTGTCGGCATTCTTTACTGATAATTTTCCGGGCTCTATAGCATTTAGTGTGGTGGATAAATCAAAAATAGTGGTAAAATTAGCTATAAAATAAAGCTTCCCAACTTTACGCTAAAAATAACCACTATTT
>PFMC01000047.1 GCA_002785295.1 Candidatus Komeilibacteria bacterium CG_4_10_14_0_8_um_filter_37_78 | reverse complement strand
TGGTTATTTTTAGCGTAAAGTTGGGAAGCTTTATTTTATAGCTAATTTTACCACTATTTTTGATTTATCCACCACACTAAATGCTATAGAGCCAAAATATATTGCCAAACTATAAATTTCGATCTATACTTGTGGTGAGATTGCACTTTGTGAAACAAGAAAGGAGCTACAAATGCTATTCTTTCATAATATCACGCCAAGTGATGGTCACCTAGAGCAAATCAAGAGACAGGTCAAGGAATGGAATGGGAAATTGCCTTTTTATTTAACTATCCAGTTCAAAGAAAATGGCAATGGTTCAAGAATATCAAACATGGTCGGCCGAATAGAAAAAAAATACGCATCGAAGAAGATCAATTTCTGGCGATCACCTTCTTACAAGATCGTATTGCTAACGGTTCAACCCTTATGACTGACCACCATGAACAAACCATCACTATTGATCGTATCAAATACTTCTGGCCAACTTCTAAAGAAGATGCAGAAACCCGAACCCACAGAACAACGAAACTATAATCGCGAGGAACATCTATGTACCATCATCTTGGCGCTAATGAGTAAAAACCCTTAACTACTAATAGCTAGGGGTTTTTCATTTAAATAATATTTCAAAAACTATTCTATTTCCATAGCTGTATAACCATTAGGTGCGATCTTGGTCCAATCAATATTAGGACAAGACCCATAGCCTATCTGCAAATCTTCGGTTTCAAAACGAGCTACTTGAAAAACATAAAAAGGTTTAGCGCAATCATATTCATCAGACGCAAACTTTTTATAACGATAATAATAAATATCATCATTTTTAGGATCAAAAGGTACGGCTACAAGATAACCAGCCTTGACTAGAGTATCCATAAAATTTGCCCCACCCTGTTCTGTATCATTGCTATAATCCCAACCACCCTCATCATCGTCAGTGGCGTCTGGATAATAACCATATTGAGAATAATAATAATTCAATGCTTTAACAATTGCTTGTGCGTCTCCCTGTCGTCTAATATCTCTGATCTTACTCCACCTCTTATTCATATAAATTGCACCAAATATAACAGCCATTATCATAAAACCAACGATAAGTATTTTACTAAATACCTGACCTGTCCCAATTGAATTTTCCATACTTATATTATAGCGAGTATTCTAATTATATTCAAAGTTTAAATAGCTTGGCCAGATATTGATCCAAGTTTGACCCATATTGAGCTTGATCAAACTATTGTCAATTAGTAGCTGCATTGGTGTTTCTTTATCTTCTTTAACCCAAGCTATTTCTTGTTTTTGACCATCGCGAAACAAAAAACCTGTTCCCTGACCAATCGTCTGCATAGCCAGTCTTTCAATATCGATCAATTCTGTATCCATCAACAGAACAATAACATTTTTTACTACTAAAACATCACCCTGTTCATTGGTTTGCATTGTTCCGCCAACTTCTCTCTGCCAAACATTCTCAGCCCGCTCATAAGTCCAAACTACTTCATAATTTTCATGACCATAAGGTAAACGAATATATTTCTGCTCAACAGGTCGATAAACTAATTCTAAATCTTCCTTATATTGCCAGCCCAATGAACTTTCTTTTTCGGGCTGATATTTTTCTATCGCCGCTTGAATCAAATTGCTATTGGTAAAAAGATTGTGCGGATTATTTTTTTGATAATCACGATAAAAATAAATACCCTGATAGCTGATTTCATCAACATTGGTAAAATGCCAATCAGTACTAGCTAATTGTTGCAAAGCTTGGGGACTACCGCCGGCATGCAGATATAGACCACCATAATCATTAGCCCAGGACAGATAATATGGTCTGGCTGATCTGATCGGCCCTAGAGTATCTGGTAGATCAGCTAGAGAAAAAATAGCTAATAATCTAGTGATGCTCCCTTCAGCTAAGGCTTCATAAACTACCATTGCCTGATCCAAGCCGCTTTGTGGTCGCACCTCAGTAGTATTATCAATCATCACTGAAAAATATTTTTGCGGCGCAACTATTGTTGGTTGCTCAAGATCAACCACACCTAATTCTACTGGAATTTCTTCTTTATTATTCGAGCAAAAAAAAATAGTGCTAACAATAAAATTGCTAGCACTACTATAATAATCAAAACAATTTGCTGTTTTTGCGAAAAAATCATTAGTTATTCTTTTTTATCTTCAGCCTTGTCAGCCTGCTCACCCTCAGCCTTGCCATCATCTGATTTTTCAGCACCTTCCTGCTCAGGCGTTTCTTCAATAGCTTCCTCTGCTACTGCTTCTACTTCCACCCTTGGTGGTTTAACAGAAACAATCACTTGTTCTGGATCAGTCAAAAGCTCAATATTTTCTGGTAAATTCAATGAGGCAACATGAATAGCATCATTAATTTCAACAAGCTTACTCAAATCCACTTTGATTTCGCTCAATAAATCTTCTGGTAAGCATCTAATATGGATTGAATTCAAACCATGAATTAAGACACCACCCAATGCTTTGACTGCTGGGGCGACACCGGTTAAAATGATGTGTACCTCAACATCAACCGCCTTTTTCAAATCAACTTTGTAAAGATCAACATGAACAAGTTTGTCAGTCACTGGATCAAATTGAATTTCTTTGATAATTACTTTTACTGGTTCTTGCTCGCCAACTTTTACTTCTACCAAACTAGACATCCCTGCTTTAGCAAAAACTTTTTCCATTTCCCGGGCATCAACCCAAGCATTCATATTAGCTAATTCAAAACCATACAAAACAACTGGGAGTTTATTAGCCCGGCGGGCTTCCTTTAAAGCGCCTTTATTACCAATTTCTCTTAATTCAGCATTAATAGTTATTTTACTCATATTTCTCTCTTATATAATTAAATGTGGTGTATAAAATATGATACCATTAAATCAAATTACTGAGGTTTAGTCAAGAGTAACCACTATTTCCAAAATAACAATGGATTAATTAACCATTTTCTTAGCCCTTAAATATGTAACAATGGCCGTTATAGCCCTTTTCTCAGTATCATTTAATGCTTGACTGGCTAATTCAATAATATCCTCAATCAGATCAAAAGCTTGAGCTTTGTCATCTACTTTCTGCCCTGCGATAAATTTATCTGCAAAATCCTTAATCGTATTCAGCAGTGCTGATCCACCAGGCATAGTCTCACTACCTACTTCTTGATCCATTATTTCTCTTTGTGAATTAATCTCACTAGTTAAGAAAGAAGCTAACTGGCCACTCTCCTTCTCCATATCCATCTCAGCTGCTGGTGAATACCAATAAGCTTCCATCACTCTCTTTAAAACTTGCCAATGCGGTTGTTTCACTTCATAAGTAAGAATAGTATTTAAAACAGATTCTAACTGGCCATTCGTTAATTTTTTAATAGCTTCTGAATCTTGGCCTTGAAGAGTTTCTAGAATTTCTTCTAATTTCTCTTCTGCTTCTTTTTTTATCTCTTCAATCAATTCTGCTGATCGTGATTCTTTTTCTTTAATACTTGGTTGTCGAAGCTGATCCAAGTATTCATTCTGCTCAGCAGTTACTCCACTTGGCGTGCCATCTACTGTGAAAACAGCATTCTTGTTCAATTCATCAGGCCAAACAACAAAAGCTGTGCAATGGGAAGAATTCAGCCTGACAGACTTATCGTGAGCCATAAAGCCTTGAGTGAAACCAGCTGTCAGACCAGCCTCGCGCAACATTGCCGTAATAAGCATATTAAAATCATAACAAACTCCAGCAAATCTTTTCTTGTTTAACTGATCACTCAATTCAGGATGTAACTGTTTCAGCTCTGCCATTCTTGTCTCCATAATCATTAATAGCTCTTCTAAGCCTTTGCCACTTTTTAGTGGTATTACATCTTTGTTATCAAAGTCATAGTAACTGTACTCACGTACAAATCCTTCGATTACTTTTACCTTTTCTTTCGGCTCCAACTCTGCTATGGAATTAATAAAGACTACAATCTCTTCTGGCAAATGACACATCTTTTGGTTCATCTCATTCCCAAATTTACTACTAAACTGACGATGATAATTCCGGTAATCATGCTCTGTCAGCTGACGCATAATCTTTGGTGCCTGATTATACTCCAATGAATAAACAATCTTCTTAATATTCTTGGGTATTTCTGCCACTACTTCACCTAAGCTATTGGCACTAGATTCTAGTAAAATTTCTTGACCATTATTATCTATCCCCTTTATTCTATCTTTAATGACCCTAGAATTTATTAGCTTTGGTAAATTGACTTGTCGTAGACCAGCTACTGCTGGTAGAGTAATAGTGGTCTCTTTTACTGGCTCCATAATAGTTGGCTCGTGTACAAAAAATGTCTTAGACCATCTATTACTATTGCTATCATATTTTCCAAACAATCCAGTAGAAATTAATTCGTTAATATTATCTCTAAGTTGCATTATTTCTTTCTTGGCATCATCTTCTGAACGTGGGTCACCACCCATAAATTCAATATTTTGATCAGGGTTTAAATAATCTTGGGGGCTACGCTGACGATCAATTTCGCCATAATCACGAGATTGATCTAAACCAAAATAACCAGCAAAATTACGCCAAGCTGACTTCTCTCTTGGTCTTAATAATTCTGGAAATATTTTATTTAAAGTTTTATTAACTAAAGTATGTCGCAATCTATCTTTTTTACTAGACATAGTATCTAAAAATATTTGTGGTACTTCTTTAATCATCTCACTGACTTGACCAGCAAAACGTTGTGAATTTGACAACCCGCTTCTAATTTTTTCTTCCACACTAATAGCTTCTTTATCTTCTTGGTCAAATCTATTATTAATACCCTCAAGAGTTGGTTTATTCACCAAATTCAATAGATCTAGTTTCTTCTGTAACTTTAGCGGTAAATTAGTTTTTTCCTTTCTATTCAAACGCCAAACAAAGGTTATATAATATCCGTTAATACTCAAGGCGATCATACCTTTTCTAACATTTTCTTTAATAAACTGCTCACGCATTGCCCAGGCTTGAGGTGAATCAAGACCAGCCAGGCCTTGGGCAATGAAGGCTTTATCAACATTTTCTTGAATGAACTGCTCACGCATT
>PFMC01000026.1 GCA_002785295.1 Candidatus Komeilibacteria bacterium CG_4_10_14_0_8_um_filter_37_78 | reverse complement strand
AATATTGACCACTATATTGCCAAAATTACTTTAGCCTTTTTACCACTGATTTGGATACTAAACTATCACACTAATTGACGGGGAGCCTAAACTTGCCGCAGGCAACCTTACCGGCGTACAACTTCCCTACCGGTCATTGTACTTCTGCCCGACTCGTCAGACGAGTCCCGTTCGATTCCCTTAAAAAGACAAATAAAAAAAATCCCAAAAGGGATAAATACTAAACTGGCAGGGGTGGAGGGAATCGAACCCCCGTCCTTGGTTTTGGAGACCAATATTCTACCACTGTACCACACCCCCAAAGTATTATTCCTGGTTATTTCTCAACTCTTCTAAAGATACTTGGAACTGATCAATCAGTCCTGGAAACTTACTAAAGATTAATTCAAATCTATTTGTTGTCTCCCCCGTTGTTTCATCAAACGTTGGCGTACCTCCAGCATACATTGTTTCTTCTGGATCGCCATATTGATTGAGATCTTGTTCTAACAGCCAATTATCAATTTGTAATTGAATCTCCTCTGGTAAACCTTGAGACATTTGCTGGATTTCTCCTGGTGTGTATTCTTGGCTATTTTCGTTTTGAGTAAAGCCATCAACAATATTCTCTCCAACCCGATCAATGACAGACTCAGAAAGCTCCTCCATCTTGTCACCACTTCTCCACTCTTGCCACCAAGCATCTATTTGCTCGCCAAAAAAATAGTTTATGGCTAATAAAATCAGGGCTAGAATAAAAAGTTTTTTGGTCATTTACTTAGTCTCTTTATGAGGTGTATGTTTTTTACAATGTTTACAAAACTTCTTTAACTCAAGTCTTTCCTTGATAATTTTCTTATTCTTTTTACTGTGATAGTTCACTCTCTTGCACTCAGTGCATTCAAACTTTATCATGTTATCCTGTGACATATATGTATAGTTATTAATTAATAATTTAAAATTCAAAAGTTAAAATTAATGTAAAAATTTATAAATAAAATATCTTAGTTTCTAGAATCTAACGCAACAGCGTTGTTAATTAATTGATTAAATACTTGATAGGGTTTTTGAAAACCTAGAGCCTGTCT
>PFMC01000057.1 GCA_002785295.1 Candidatus Komeilibacteria bacterium CG_4_10_14_0_8_um_filter_37_78 | reverse complement strand
AAGACATTACTAACGAATTCTCATGAGTAGCGGAGCAAAAGAAACCCCGCCACAAGCGTTAGCGGTGGCGGGGAGTACGTCATTTGTGTTATGCTATGTCTATGAGTAGTAAGATTAAACAAGTTATTGTAGCAGCTGGACCCATCATTATTGAAGATGGGAGAGTTTTGCTTAATAAACACGGGGAGGATAAGTTTTGGAAGTTTTTGGGTGGTAGGGTTGAAAGCGAGGACTCAAATGATGCGGTAATGTCTTTAGAAAATGCATGTAAACGAGAAGTAAAAGAAGAGAATGGATTCGATATAGATATTATTTGTCCACTAAAGCCGATGATGGTTCCTAAGCCTAATAGCGACGGTGTGTATGTGGTATTGATTCATTTTTTAGCTAAACGTTTGGGAGATGGTAAATTAGGTGAGGATATCAAGGACTCTCAGGAGTTTAATATTGAACAGCTCATTGCTGGTAAATATGCGGGTGAAGAGTTTGCACCAAACATCGTACCTGTTCTACAGAGCTACTTAGATTTAAAGAAGAAAGGATTTCCTGTTTAGGTTGTGAGTTAACTTTGGTATTATTGATAGGCTATTAAAGTAAAAATATATACTAACTGGGAGAAGCGGTAATGCCGTTTTTTTTCTTAATAAATGGCGGATTTTCTGCTATAATAAGATCATGAAAAAGATGATTTTTATTGAATCAGTGGCAATTCTTATCGGTACAACTATTGGCGCTGGTATTTTAGCCATTCCTTTTGTGATGGCCAAGGCCGGCTTTTTGACTGGTTTATTAGTTTTGGCAGTAGTGGCAGTGATGATGGTTGTAATCAATTTAATAATTGGTGAGATCACTCTAGCCTCGAGCAAGCTTCATCAGTTACCAGGTTATGCTGAGAAATATCTTGGTAAATGGGGTAAGTGGAGTATGTTTTATACCATGCTCTTTGTGCTTTATGGTGCTTTACTGGCTTATATCATTGGCGAAGGGCAAGTACTGACAGCTTTGTTTGACGGCAATGTAACAGTCAATAGTTTGCTCTTTTTTGCAGTTGGTGCATTTTTAGTCTATTTAGGATTGAATATCGTCAAGAGATTTGAAGTATATTTATCACTGGCTATCTTATTAATTATTTTTGTGATCTATTATTTTAGTAGTACTCATATCCAGACAGTAAATTTACTGGAATTTAGTTGGAGTAAAATTTTGATTCCTTATGGAGTGATTTTGACTGCTAGTATGGGCTATTCATCTATTCCGCAAATGAGAGAAATATTAAACGGTCAGGAAAACTTATTAAAAAAAGCAATCATTTTTGGCACGTTAATTCCAATCATTGTCTATCTATTTTTTGCCTTAATAGTAGTGGGCGTCACTGGCAGCTCAACAACAGAGCTAGCCACTATTGGTCTAGGCGACATTGTTGGTACAAAAATGATCATTTTTGGCAATTTTTTTGCTTTTATTGCCATGGCGACCAGCTTTCTCACTTTGGGTTTAGCCGTCAAGAAAACCTATATTCAGGATTTTAAATTAAGTAATAATTTTGCTTGGGTTTTAACATGCTCTGTACCTTTAGTCTTATTTCTATCTGGTATCCATAGTTTTGTTGGTGTGATTAGCTTTATTGGTGCCTTGGCCGGGGGTTTACAAGGGGTGGTAATTATACTAGTATTTATGAGGATGAAACAAAGAGATCGAGTGACAGAGTTTCATCTGCCACATAGTTGGTGGCTCGCTATACCAATGATTATTATTTTTGTTCTTGGTATGGTAACTGTCTTTATTAAATAAAATACGGAAAGATATGAATTATAAGAAAATTGCTTGGATTGGAGGGGCTATTATACTGATTATTGTTATTATTGTAGTAGCTACAAGAAAAGAACAAACAAATTATGTCACAGCAGAAGTTGGCTATCAGACACTGATTAAGACTGTTTCCGCAACAGGTTCGGTTCGCTCAGCGGACGAGATTGATTTGACTTTTGAAGCAACAGGCAGAATTAACAAAATCAATATTGCAGTGGGGGATGAGGTAAGGGCTGGCCAAACTTTAGCACAGCTTAATACAGCAACAGTTTCGGCAGATGTCGCCAATGCGCAAGCCAATCTAGCAGCAGCCAATGCTGAATTAGAGCGTATCATGGCTGGCTCATCAGCAGAAGATCGAGCGATTTCAGAGCAACAAGTTACTCAAGCTGAACTCAATTTAGAGCAGGCTTATAATGATTTACAAAGCACAGAAGGGGAACGAGATGATAAAATTGAAACTTATCGCCAAATAGCTCTTAATAATTTAGCGACGAAGAATTTTTATTCTCGTACGTCTCTTGATATCATTGACACAATATTGTCTGATAGTGATGCTATAAATCTTTTAGGTATTCTAAATACTAGCTATAAAAACGCAACCATCAATGACTATGATTTATTGGAAAATCAATATACTGATATTGAACTGCTTTTGAATTTGACTACTAGCAGCTCAACTAGTGAGAGCATCATTGAAACTTTAGCTCAATTGATTAATTATCAAACAAATATTGCTGACTTATTAGTTAATGCCTATTTGATGTTAGAAAATTCTGTTACTAGCGCTACATTTACAACAACTGAATTAGAGGCTTATAAGACTAATGTCAAAACACAGCAAACAAATCTAGACACTGCTCTGAGCAATCTACAAACAGCAAAAACAAATCTGAGTTATAATATTATTTTTTATAATAATTCAGTGGCTTCAGCTGAAGATAGTATTCAGACCAGTCAGGAAGCTTTGGCTTTAGCTCAGGCACAGTTAATGCTTAAGACAGCAGAACCCAGGTCATTTGAGATTTCACTTTATCAAGCAAGAATACAACAAGCACAAGCTGCTGTACAGACTACTTATGCCAACTTAAACAAATATCTGATCAAAGCGCCTTTGGATGGTACGATCACTAGTATCAGCAAGGAAGTGGGAGAGCAAACTATGTCCAGTGAAGCTGTGATAAAAATGATTGGTAAGTCAGAGTTGGAAATCGAAGTTGATATTCCTGAAGCTGATATTGCCTTGGTCAATGTTGGTGACCCAGTAGACATCACTCTAGATGCTTATGGCAGCGCAGTAGTATTCAATGGTCAGGTGGTGTTTATTGATCCAGCTGAGACAATCATTCAAGATGTGGTCTATTATAAAGTAAAGGTTCAATTTACTTTAGTTGATCAGGCAGTCAAAACAGGTATGACCGCTAATGTTGATATTTTGATAGAAGAAAAAGAAGGTGTCTTAGCTGTTCCTTCCCGTTCAGTCTATCGAGTAGATGGTCAAGACTATGTCAAGGTCTTACAAGACAATGAGCTTGTGGAAAGAGTAGTAACCACCGGTTTACGAGACGACCTTGGCTATATTGAGATCTTGTCTGGTTTGGACAGTGGTTTAAATATTGTTTTATCTGAGAATAATGGCCAATAAACTGATTGAGATAACAGATTTAAGAAAGCAATTTGGTAGTGATGAGGTGATCACCAAAGTTCTTCACGGTGTCAGCTTTACTGTCAATGAAGGCGAATACATGGCAATTATGGGACCTTCAGGCTCTGGTAAGTCAACCTTGATGCACATCATTGGTTTTTTGGATCGATTAACAACAGGCTCTTATCTCTATAATGGTCTGGATGTGACTAAGTTTTCTGACAATAAACTGGCTAGCATTAGAAATAGTGAGGTTGGTTTTGTTTTTCAACAATTCAATTTACTATCCAATACAACTGTTTTTGATAATGTAAAATTGCCATTACTTTATAGTGAAAAGAAAAATAAAGATGAACTTGTTAAACAAGCGATTGCAGCAGTAGATCTAGAGCATCGCACAAACTATATTTCCAATAAATTGTCAGGTGGTGAAAAACAGAGAGTGGCTATTGCCAGAGCAATTGTCAACCAACCCAAGATTATTTTTGCTGATGAGCCTACTGGAAATCTTGACTCAAAGGCTGGTACTAAGATTATGGAGATCTTTGAAGCTTTGCACCAGGAAGGAAAGACTATTATGTTGGTTACTCATGAGCAGGATACAGCCAATCATGCAGGGCGAATCTTAAGCATTCGTGATGGTTTGATCGCCAGTGATATTATGGTTGAAAAAAGACGATTGGCGTCAGAAGCAGTATTACAAAAATAATGCCTTTATCTGAATTATTTAAATTAGCTTATCAGAGCTTGACCAAGAATCGTTGGCAGGCTTTTTTAACAATGTTGGGGATCATCATTGGTGTTGCTGGCGTGGTGATGATCTTATCGGTTGGTGCTGGTGCACAAAGTCTGATTTTCAATCAAGTAGAAAGTATGGGATCAAACTTGATTGGTATTATGCCTGGTGCTTCAGATGATAATGGACCGCCGGCATCGGTCATGGGCATTACTGTGACGACATTGGTCAATGATGATTTAAAGGCTATTGTTGAGGCTGTTCCAGAAGTAGTAGCGGCTACAGGTTATGTTCAGGGATTGGCAACATTGCAGTGGGAGAATCAGCAGAGTGAAGTCACTTATGTCGGTACAGCAGCGAGCTATTTAGATGTTGAGGATGTTTTACTTAGTACTGGTAGATACTTTACAGAGATAGAAGATGATGGCATGAACAATGTTGCTGTTTTGGGTTCGCAAGTAGCTCAAGACATTTTTGGTAGTCAAAATCCGATTGGTCAAAAAATAAAATTGAAAAGAGATGCTTTCAAAATTATTGGTGTTTTTGCTGAGCGGGGTGGCTCATTCTTTAGTAGTCAAGATGAGCAGGTTTTTATTCCTTTGCAAACAGCGCAAAAAAAGTTATTAGGCATCAGTCATTTGAGTATGGCTAGATTAAAAGTTGGGGACAATGCTGATTTTGATTCTATTATTGGTCAAACAGAAGCTGTGCTGCGCTATCGACATGATATCAATACAGCCGGCGAAGATGATTTTACTGTGCGTAGTCAGACACAAGCTTTGGATGTTCTCAGTACTCTGACCGGAGCTTTAAATTTCTTTTTAGCTGCTATTGCGGCAATTGCTTTATTGGTTGGTGGTGTAGGTATTATGAATATTATGTTAGTAGCAGTGACAGAGCGCACAGCGGAGATTGGTTTACGCAAAGCAGTCGGTGCCAAAAAAAGTATTATTATTTGGCAATTTTTATTAGAAGCGATTTTATTAACCTTGATCGGAGGTATCCTCGGAATTATTTTAGGGGCTTTGTTTGCTGGTTTGATTGCGATTATTGCTAATTATATGGGTTATCATTGGGAATATATAGTCAGTTTATTATCTATTTTGATTAGTTCTGGTGTCGCCATTGCTGTTGGCTTATTCTTTGGTTTGTATCCAGCTTTTAAAGCAGCTCAGCTAGACCCAGTGGAAGCATTAAGATATGAATAAATGAAATTAATAAAGACATTGGGCATTGCCTATCAATCATTAAGCAAACATAAAGTACGAACAGCTTTAACTGTTTTGGGTATTGTGATTGGTGTGGGGGCAGTGATCATTGTGATGGCTGCTGGCGAAGGCGTGAAAGGCTTTGTCACAGACGAAATTGCAGCCTTTGGCTATGATATTATCGAAATAGAGGTCAAGACCCCAAATACAGGCAAAACATCGACACAGAATGCTACTCAGATGGCACAAGGTCTGTCCATCACTACTTTAAAGCTGTCTGATGCTGAAGCTATCAGCAAGTTGCCTTATGTCAAAACTATGAACGTTGGTGTGATAGGGCAAGAAGTTTTCAATTATGGTGGCAATACCAAGACTTCTATGATTTTTGGCACGGATGAAAATTTTTTAGATGCGTATAATATTTCCCTGGCCCAGGGAGCAAATCTGACAGCTGAGCACAACAATAGTCTTTCTAAAGTAGTTGTCTTGGGTTATGAATTAAAAAATAAAATTTTCGGTACAGAAGAAGCGCTTGGTAAAATAGTAAAGATACGCAATAAGAATTTTAAAGTCATTGGTGTTTTGGAGGAGCGGGGAGCCAGCTTTATGATGGATTTTGATAATATTGCTCTCGTGCCGGTCACGACCTTGCAAAAACAATTGATGGGCATTGATCATATTAGTTTTATGATCGCTAAATTGAATGATACTTCTTTTGTTGATCAAGCAGTGATAGAAATTTCGGATATTCTTCGGGAACGTCACAATATTTTGGAACCAGATCCTGATAAATATGACTTCTCTGTTAATACCATGCAAGAGGCACTTGATATGCTGACAGTGATCTTAGATGGCATTACATTATTATTAATTGCTATTGCTAGCATTTCTCTAGTAGTAGGCGGTATTGGTATTATGAATATTATGTATGTTTCTGTTTCCGAAAGAACATATGAAATTGGTCTGCGTAAAGCAGTTGGTGCCAGTAATAAAGAAATACTTAGACAATTTTTATACGAGGCAGCTTTGGTAACATTTGGTGGAGCAATTGCAGGGGTGATGTTTGGCGCACTGATTTCATGGCTGATTGTGATCATTGCAAAATCACAAAGTTTTGGTTGGTCATTTGTTCTACCAATTTCATCAGTTGTTTTGTCTGTTGTCGTAGCTGTTGGCATTGGTTTACTATTTGGTCTTTTACCAGCCAAAAAGGCCTCAAAATTGGATCCCATTGAAGCTTTAAGAAGATCTTAATGACCTTAGAGGTAGAAATAAAATATAGAGTAAAGGATAAGAAAAAGCTGATCACCAAGCTAAATCTTTTGGGGGCTCGTTTTGTTGTGAAGACTCATCTAAAAGATGTTTATTTTTCACCTCATAAAGGTAAACGATTTATTGATCCAAACCCAAGATTGCGTATTAGAAACAATATGACCGACGGTACAGCCCGTCTTGAATACCATATTGATCAGGATAGCTATTCTGTAGTTGAAACTGAAGTCAATGTATCTGATGGACAAATGATGAAACTAATGCTAAAGAACTTAGATTTTAGGGAAGAAGGTGCTGTTGATAAAATTCGCAATAGCTATCAGTATAAAAATATAAATCTTGATGTAGACATTGTTAAGGGTTTAGGAACCTTTTTAGAAATCGAATTAATCAATCCATTAAACAGCAAGCAAGCCATTCGTGCCATTCAAGAGGTGGAACGCGATCTGAGTTTGTCAAAAAATAGTGTGTGTCAACACGGGTATTTATTTATGGTCCTTAAAAAAAAGGGCTTATTGTAAACGAGTAGCCGCAGAGATGCAAGGTAGCAGCTATCCCAGGCTGTTTTTTTGTTATTTGGTTGTCAGCCATAAAAAATGGTATAATTTACGCATAAAACAGATTTATGAATTTAGAAAAATGGGAAGAAATTAAGCTTAATATCAAGATTTCATTTGGAGTTATTGACTCTGGTAATGAAATCAAGGATCTTGGCGATGGACATCAGCGGGAAACAGACTGGTTGGAGTTTGAATCACCAATAGGCAAAGTCAAGCTAGAGTATAGTACTAGCCCTTTAGTGTTGGATAAAAGAAACAATTTTTCCAACCGCGTTGGTGCTGATACGAAGATGATTTACAAATATTCTGACGATGAAGATGTTAGTTATTTAAAGGCTTATCAGTGGGATCAGGACCAAGAAGAGTGGAAGGTAATTGATGCTAAGTCGTTTAGTTAGTGAATATAAAAAAAATGAGAACAACACAATTTACTTTTTTTGTAATACTTATCTTATTAACATCTGTTTTGGCGATAATTATTATTGGTGAGAACAAATATTTTGCCAAAGAACAAAGCCTTCCAGGCCCAGTTGAAGAAATAATTTCGTCGTCCAGTGTGGAAGAAGAGTCAGCTGTGATAGCTTTGGCCAATGACCAAACAGAATATCAGGATTCAGTAAAGCTGATTTTTATTACCTGGCAACAACAAATTTTACAGCAATCAATTAGTAGAGAAGATGCAGCACAGCAAATAAGAGAACAACTATTATCTTTAGCGGACATCCCAAGTGAGATGCAAAATGTACACTTGCAATTGGTTTTGGCTCTGACTAAAGATATTAGTGGTGCTAGGGCAGAGGCCAATCAGATAATCCAAAGTATTAGTGAAAATGAAGATTGGTTGCAGGATTCATTAATTAAGTTTATGCAGTAATATGATACTAGTAAATCGCTTTTTAACATTTGTTTTGCCAGTACTATATTTGTTATTTTCATTGCTTTGGCTGATCAGACCGCATTTTATTTATGGGACTAGTGCTATTTTGATTTTATTGTTGATCTACCAGGTTTATTTGACTTTGTATCGTCAGTTTAAACTCCCGACTTTTATTAGAGAATTATTAAAACCACTATTATTCTTGATAATCGCCCAGGTCTATATGATTTTTACACCGAAAAATTGGGAATATGTGGTATTGTCATTAATATTTACGGTCATCATTTATTATTTGTTGTCTGATTTGTTCAATCGCTACAATCCGTATCTGATCAAACTTACCTTACAACGGCGCGTCAATCTTATTTATCGTTTAGCAGCTGTCTTTTTTATGGCGACCATTGCTTACAATTTTATTGTTTATTTGAACTGGTCATTGTGGTTAATGCTGGTAATAAGTTTACTGATTATGTTTGGCGTCATGCTCATAACTAGAGACGAAAAAGTCACGAAGAATAATCTGGCATGGTATTTTTTTGTAACCGTGATCAGTGCCGAACTGATGACTGTATTATATTGGCTACCAAGTGATATATATTTGAAGAGTTTGATAATAACACTTAACTTTGTTTATCTCACTCGCTATTGGCAAAATAGATTAAAAATTATTTAAAGATAGTATGAAAAAAGACTCAACTAATAAAGCCAACATTAATGAGAATCAGCACGCAAAAGCTGAAACGATAAGAGAAATCTATGCTCAAAGCGAGGATATCAAATTACCAACAAAGCACTTAAACTGGACAGCTGTGTTTGTTCTAGCAACTTTATGTGGTTTATTGGCTGGTTTTTTTGGTGGTTATTGGCAAGCCAAGAGTGAGCCTGCGTGGTTGACTAACGTCAATGATCAAGAGACTGAAGATATTGGGACGATATTAGATTTAGCAACTAGCACTGATCGTTTGAGTAGAGATTTTAATATTTTAACGATTGAGTCTTTAAGTGGCCAAACAGTGGCAATTTATCAACTAAAAGCTTTTGATAAAAATGAAGATTTTGACAATTTTTATTCAGATGACAATCTGGTCGGGCAGGGTTTGATCATCACAACTGATGGTTGGATTGTGACTCATGGGGGAGTGATCAATGATTTCAATGAGGAGTATTTGGTGATCACCAGTGATCGTCAAGGTTATAATATTGAAGAGTTTATCTATGACAAATTTGCTGATTTAGTTTTCATCAAGATTGATCAAGACAATTTAAAACCGATTACTATGGGCTCTTTGAGCAGTATTGCCAATAATGAGGACTTGGTTGTGATCAAAAATAATCTTCGTTATCGTCAACCTTCAGTAAGTTATGTCCGATTATCAAATCGTGACTATTTACCAGTCACTGAGACAAGTGATTATTTACGGAGTACAGAAAACCTAAGATCTTTTATCTTGCTAGGCGATCAATTTCCACTAGTCTATGCCGGGGCAATGTTGGCTAATGGTGATAGTGAAATCATTGGTTTGCTCTATAGCAATGGAGAAAGCACCATCCAGTATGCTATACCAATTTTCTATATTAAGATTGCGGTAACAAATTTCTTAGCTGATTTAGAAAAGATACCAAGAAACTCATTGGGTCTGAGCTATTTAGATTTGGCTGAAGTTGTTGGTCTCAGTTCTGATCTGCATCGTGGCTATAGTAAGGGTTTATTGGTTTATGGAAATGAACAATTAGAGATTGAGGCAGTTATTCCCAAAAGTGCTGCTGCACAGGCAAAATTGGAACAGGGTGATATTATCCTGGCAATTAATGACCAAGAGATCACTGCTAAGGACAACTTTACCAAGATTCTTCAGGGTTTAGCACTGGGGACAACAATAACCTTGGATACTATCAAAACTGATGGTACTGAAGAAAAAATAATATTAACACTGGATGTCAAGCCATAAAATGACTAAAAAGGCGAAGACAAATAAAAAGGATCCACAGCAGGTCAAATATGAGATTGATTTGGCAGATTTTGATATTGCCGATGAATATATTGTTCAGGAAGTAGTGGATCAAGAAAAAAGAAAAATTTTGTCTGAGTACAATTTAGATCGCATCATTAGTCAGGAGAGTAGCGCGGCAAACTTTATTCATAAAAAAAGCTCTTTGATTCCAGTTTCACCACACTTAGTCAATTTGAAAAATAAATTTTTAGAAGAGCAGAAAAGAAAGACAGAGATAGCTGAGGCTGAATTAGCACAAAAGAAATTTGTTAATAGTATTGGTCAGGCCAAGGATAGTATTAAGAAGATCAATACTCAGTGGCACAGTAGTACGCAATCTGGCATCAGAAAAATTGCAAATTTGAGCACTTATTTTCAGACTGAAATCAGATTTCACAGTTTTGTTTTAGCCAAACTTTCAATTATGCAGCTATTATTTAGTAGCTTGAAAATTATTGATAATTTGATCAATAGTATTTACAATTTTTTATTAGAGTCTAGAGACTTGATCACTCGCTTAAAAAGTAAATGCACGGTTAGCGATTTGAATTATTTACAACATAGCAGATTAGTTTTTGCTAAATTTATTATATTCATTTTTATTGCTGCCTTATTACTAACACCTTTTGGTTTCTTAAATGTTTATCAGCAAGCAGTGCAAGATAAGGGTAGGGTTTTGGGTATTAGTTATGAAGCGGCTAAACATTGGCAAGCTGGTGCTGAATATATCAGTCAGGGACAGTGGCAGCTAGCAGCTAAGAGCTTTGATCAAGCCGGTATTAATTTTCAAAAAGCTAAAGCCGAATTGGAAAATTATAATCAACTAATTTTGAAAGCGGCAAAATATATACCGGGGCAGGGAAGTGATCTGCATTCTGGTGAGAATTTAATAAAATTGGGTGATAAATTGTCATCGTTAATTGCTGAGATTAGTAGTGTTATAGCTAATAAACAGGATTTGGGTGATTTGACCTTGATTGAGCAACTGGATTTATTAGCAGAACAAATCAACTATATCAATACAAAGTATGCTGAGATTACGCCTTTATTGAGTGAAATTGACTATCAAGTATTACCAGATGCTTATCAAGTTTTATTTTTAACCTGGCAAGACAATAATAAATTTTTTATTAGTTTATTAAATGATTTAAATAGTACCTTGAATTGGCTACAACAAGTATTGGCAGCTGAACAGCCTCAGCGATATTTGTTGGTTTTTCAGAATAGTAATGAATTAAGAGCGACAGGTGGTTTCATGGGTAGCTTTGCTTTAGTGGATATTGATCAGGGCGCGATTGTCAATATTGAGATGCCGGGTGGTGGTTTTTATGATCTAGAGGGGCAATTGAAAGAATTTGTCATTGCACCATACCCACAGCAACTCTTGGGTAGTAGATGGCAAATTTGGGATGCTAATTGGTGGCCTGACTGGCCAACCAGTGCTGCAAAGATAGCTTGGTTTTATGAGAAGACTGGTGGACCGACTGTCGATGGAGTTTTTGCTATCAATAGTCAGGTGATGGTGGATTTGATGGAACTATTTGGGCCAATTGATTTGCCTCAGTATGATAAAGTCTTAACTCATCAAAATGTTATTGAAGCACTGCAGCATGCAGTTGAATTTGAATATGATATTGATGTCAATAAACCAAAACAAATCCTCGCTGATTTATTACCTATTTTGATTGACAATATTTATGCTTTGGATACATCACAATTGTTGATGTTTGGTAATATGATCAATTCTGAACTGCGCTACCAAGACATGCAACTTTACTTTACAGATCCTGTATTACAGGACTTTGCAATCCAAAAAGATTGGGCTGGTAGCATCCAAGATACTACTGGAGATTATTTGAAAGTTGTCGCTCAAAATATTGGTGGTGGCAAAACAGATGAGGTGATCGAACAAAATGTGGCTTATAGTTTGACTATTGGCCCAGATCAATATTTAATTGCCAAGACTTTGGTTACTAGAAAGCACAATGGTGATCTCAATGATGTTTTTACACGCCATCGCAATGTTTCCTTTATTCGTCTTTATGTACCAGAGGGTAGTGATTTGATTTCTATTGAAGGCGCTATTGAACCCGATCAGAAATTATTTAAAGAGATTTATGACAATCTGGAAGCAGATATTGATTTGATCAAATACGATGGATTGAACTACTATTTACGTTTTGATCAATATTATGAAACTGAACAATTTAATAAACAGGTTTTTGGTCAGTGGTTAATGTTGGATCCAGGAGAGGAAAAGACATTAGAGTTTATCTATCGATTGCCAATTAAAATAACCACTGAAGAGTCAACAAAATTTTTAAAGTGGTTTCAGGGAGATCTTAATGAGCTTGTCTATAGTTTGTATTATGAACAGCAAGCCGGTCTTAAAAATGGTAAATTTAGCATGAAGTTTGAATTACCAAGTACGATGACGCTTAAATGGTTCAATGATACTAATCAAAAAATGTATAAGTTGGGTAATTGGTTGTACACAGAAGACGATTCAAGAGAAGACTATGTTTTAGGCTTCATTCTGCAATAAGGCTACAGTTTTAATTAATTAATTAAATTATTAATAGCTAATATTAGCTATTTTTTTGATTTATGGGGATAACCCCCTTGACAAAATATAGAATATGGTGTATAGTGATATATTCCTATAAAAAGGGAACTTGAAAAATAAATATAAATATGTAAAATACTTCTGAGGAGAGGATATTATACACACGCTTTAGGCGTGTGCAGGAAAACGATCCACTCTCTTTGGATCGTTTTTCTTTAATAACTAGTGTCTTTATCGTTTTAAGGGAGGAGAGTTACTTTAAATACTTAACACTACTAGTTAATGTATTTATGGGGGGTGAGTTATTATCAGGTCAAATCTGGTTTTACTAGATTTTTCCTAATATGATTCTATTGTCTAAGACGTTCTTCGGAACAATAACTTAGATCAACTCTCTTACCTTAAAACAATAAATGAAATTATAGAAATGGAGAATAGAGTCGGGCGTTCTTTATAACTAAATGTTAATACACCCATCACTCTAGTCTCCAGTTCTATAAAGTTGTTTATCAGCAAGTATAAAAGGGTAAAGTTTGATTAGCTCCTCGTGGGTGAAGTTAAACACAATTACCCTTTTATACTTGCTGCTAAGAGAGTAGTTGCTCTCTATTTTTTTACCTAAGCTATTGACAATTAATAACAAATAGGTACACTGTTAGTATATTGATTAGCGATTAGTCAATAAAAAACTGTACCCCTCTTGAAGGCTGAATTACAGGATTCTTTTCTCCAATTAATTGGAGAAAACTCTCCTCAGAAAGAAGACTGTAACTCATGCAATCCTCTCAAAGGGGTGCAGTTTTTTGTTATCTAGACATTTGTCATGGAATATACTATAATTTCATCATTATGCTGAAGAAATTTTGGCAAAAAATTCTAACAAGTGTCACTGGCGGGGCAGTATTAATTGCCTTTTTTTCAATTATTTCAAAAATTATTGGTTTGCTAAGAGATCGTATTTTAGCTTCAGAGTTTGGCGCTGATATTATTTTGGATGTTTACTATGCTAGTTTTCGATTGCCAGACATGATTTTTAATACCCTAGTATTGGGCGCATTTTCAGCCGCATTTATTCCAGTTTTTGTAAAACTGTGGGATATCAATAAAGACCGCGCCTATGAATTGATTAACATCATTATTTCTAAACTTGTTTTAAGTTTGATCCTCATTTCTTTTGGTGCGATTTTGTTAGCACCTTTAATCGTTAAGCTTATCGCGCCTGGCTTTAGCGGTGAAACTCAGCAAATGACAATTAATTTAACCAGAATCATGCTAATTAGCATTGGTTTTTTTAGTTTTAGTAATGTCATGTCGGGCGTGCTCAATTCTTGGAAAGTCTTTTTACCCTATGCTATTGCTCCAATATTTTATAATCTTGGTATCATCTTTGGGATTGTTGCGCTATATCCTTTAGTGGGCGTTAATGGCTTGGGTTATGGTGTGATTTTAGGAGCCATACTACACATGTTAATTCAAGTACCGTCTGTTTATAAAAGGGGTTGGCGCTTTAAACTGATTTATAGGAAAACTATTGAGGTTCGTCGTATTATAAAATTAATGTTGCCACGTACCATTGGTCTAGCTGCCAATCAAATCAATCAATTGGTGATCACCTCAATTGCCTCGACTTTAACAGTAGGTAGTATTGCTATTTTTAACTTAGCTAATAACTTACAGAGTTTCCCAATATCAATTTTTGGTTTGTCACTAGCTATCGCTGCTTTTCCTGTTTTTTCAAAAGCCTGGGCACAAGCAAAGCCAGAAGACTTTCGTGGCTGCTTTTCGATCACTTTTCGTAAAATATTATTCTTTATTATTCCTATCTCTCTTTTATTATTAGTGATGAGAGCGCAGGTGGTGCGTGTGATTCTGGGCTCTGGTGGTTTTGATTGGGAAGATACATATTATACAGCTCAGATGCTTGGCGCTTTTACGTTATCTTTATTTGCACAAGGTACGATACCTTTATTAGCGCGATCATTTTATTCACATGAAGATACTAGAACCCCAGTTATTATTGGTATTATCAGTGTCTTGGTCAATTTGGTCTTATCATTTATTTTATCCCGTAATTATGGCATTGTTGGTCTAGGCTTAGCATTTTCAATTGCCAATATTATCAATATGCTATTACTGTTGATAGTTTTGAGGGAAAGGGTGGGGGATCTGGATGATAAAAACATTATCCGCTCTATTTTCAAAGTAACCATCAATTCAGTAATTGCTGGGGTTGCCAGTTATGGTTTATTGCACGGCATGGCA
Source organism: Candidatus Komeilibacteria bacterium CG_4_10_14_0_8_um_filter_37_78 (assembly GCA_002785295.1). Lineage (GTDB taxonomy): Bacteria > Patescibacteriota > Patescibacteriia > UBA1558 > UBA1558 > UBA1558. The sequence goes on along the minus strand of PFMC01000057.1, from coordinate 6,163 downwards.
TTTTTGGTTAATATGCAAACATTCTTTGGTATTTTGCTACAAGCGACAGTTGCTGGCATTGGTGGTTTGACGATCTATTTTATTATGTCATCACTGACGCACATGCCAGAAATTGCTATTATTAGATCTTTTTACCGGCAGTATTTAAAAGGGATGTTTACTAGAAAGGCATAAATGGAACAAAGTAGAATAAGAAATTTTTCAATCATTGCGCATATCGATCATGGGAAATCTACCCTTGCTGATCGTTTTTTAGAATTGACGAATACTGTGGCAGCTAGAGATATGAAGCAGCAAGTTTTAGATTCAATGGATATTGAACGGGAAAGGGGTATCACTATCAAGCTACAATCTGTCAGAATGAGCTATCAAGATTATGAGTTGAACTTGATTGACACTCCCGGCCATGTTGATTTTAACTATGAAGTATCAAGGTCTTTGGCGGCGGTGGAGGGAGCGATTTTAGTAGTGGATGCAACGCAAGGTATTCAAGCTCAGACTTTAGCCAATCTTTATTTGGCGCTCGAACAGGACCTGATGATAATTCCAGTGCTCAATAAAATAGATTTGCCAGCAGCAGATGTGCCAGCAGTGACTGCCGAAATAGTTAGCCTCCTTGGTTGTCAGGCTAGTGATGTCATTGTTCTTTCAGCAAAGACAGGTAACAATGTAGAAGCTGCCTTGCAGGCGGTGATCAAAAATGTACCACCACCACGAGGGGATATTAATCAGCCAACTCAGGCCATGATTTTTGACTCTAATTTTGATGATTATAAAGGAGTGATTACATATGTCAGAGTGATCAATGGTAATATTGCTAAAGGTGACAAGATAAAGTTCATTGGTACGCAGGCACAAAGCGAAGTGTTGGAAATCGGCTATTTTGCACCACAGTTGAAGATCACGGATCATCTCGGAGTGGGCGAAATCGGTTATCTGATAACTGGAGTAAAAGAAATTGCTTTAACTCGTGTCGGTGACACCATTACACAACAAAAAAATCCTGGCGTGGCCTTGCCGGGTTATAAAAAAATTCAATCAATGGTTTATGCCGGTATTTATTGTCAGGAAGGTCATGATTATCCAAAGTTAAGAGCGGCTATTGAAAAATTGAAACTGAATGATTCCGCTCTTGATTATCAAGCAGAAAATTCACCAGCGCTTGGTTTTGGTTTTCGCTGTGGTTTTTTAGGACTTTTACACTTAGAGGTTTTTCAGGAAAGGTTACGACGGGAGTTCAATTTGGAGTTGGTTATCACTGTACCAGCAGTTGCTTATCGGGTGACCTTTACCAATGGTGAAGTTGAAGTGCTCAATAATCCTCAGGATTTTGGCGATATGACTAGAATCAAAAAAATTGAAGAGCCAATTCTTAGAGCAGATATCATCGTCCCTCAAACTTATCTTGGCAATATTATGCAATTATTACAGGATCGACGGGCAGAATATATTAATACAGAATATTTAGATGCCAAGCGGGTGATTTTGCATTATAGTTTGCCATTGTCAGCTATTTTAACTGATTTTTATGGACAACTAAAAAGTCAAAGCTCAGGCTATGCATCACTCAATTATATTTTTGATAAATATCAGGAAGTACGAGTTGTTAAATTAGATATCTTAATCGCTGAAGAGAAAGTGGATTCTTTGAGTATGATGATTTATGAAGACGATGCTTATAATATTGGCAGGCGAACAGTCGCAAAATTGAAAGATATTTTACCGCGACAACAGTGGGTAGTGAAGATCCAGGCTGCGATTGGTGGTAAAATTATCGCTGCTGAGAAATTGTCAGCCTTAAGAAAAGATGTGACTGCCAAGCTGTATGGTGGTGACGTTACTAGAAAGAGAAAGTTGCTAGATAAACAGAAGAAAGGCAAAAAGAAAATGGCCGGTCTGGGCAAGATTAAGATACCAAGTGAGGCATATTTAGCGATTCTGAAAAAAGATGACTAGCTCTTTAAGCTTTAGTAATAAATAAAACTCACTGTCCAAAGGACCATCGAGATGATGATCATTGTGGCTAGAATTGACCAGACTACTCTTTCGGTTTTTCTTTTCATAAGTTAGTATTATAAGTTTAAGTTTGATATAATGACTATATGTTTGATATGCCAACGGCAAAGTTTTATCAATCAAAGTGGTTTATCATTTTTCTAATTTTGATAATCGTTTTTTTTCTATATCAGATTTGGCAGGACTATTATCAGCAGCATGATTTAAGGCAAGAGATTATTCATTTGGAAGACCAATTATTATCCGTTACTGAAGAGCAGCAAGCTTTGGCTGAGACTATGGCCTATGTCCAAAGTGACGATTTTGTTGAAATTGAAGCACGGACAAAGCTAAATCTGAGAAAACCAGGAGAGCAAATAATCATCGTATCCAATGATGATGATATTCAAAGATTGATGGAGCAATCTGGTACAAATGGTTCTTATTTTAATCAAGAGGAACAATCAAATTTGAGAAGGTGGTGGAGTCACTTTTGGCCTTAGGGTGATCATCTCGTCTTTATAAGCTTTGGGTTGAACTTTATTATCGTCACGTCAAAAGTGGTAACCTGTTTAAGAGACTGGAGCCAGTGGAGGGAATCGAACCCGCGACCACTCCCTTACGAAGGGATTGCTCTACCAACTGAGCTACACTGGCACATTCTCCGCTAATCTTACTTCGCCATAGTGACTACGTAATAGTGCGAGAGCTACGAAGTGCTTAAAAAAAAGGTAATTACTGTTAATATTCAGTTGTCTGTCCCGTCGTATGACGGGAAGTCTCGTCCGCCATGGCTACGCCATAAGCGTGCCGGGCGGGCTACACTGGCATGTTATGGTTGCGCCATCCGAAGTCCGAAGGACGAAGGATGGAGCGAGTAACGGGAATCGAACCCGTGTCCTATCCTTGGGAAGGATATGTTCTACCATTTAACTATACTCGCCTTTAACTAATATTGTAAAATTATAATATAGTATGCTTAAAAAGAAAAGTCTTTATGTTGTGATCATTTTTGCTTTACTATTACTAACTCAGCCCGTAAAAGCAATTAATGACTATAGTCAATATTTTTCGCAAACCAATATTGATAATGGTGCGTATTTGAGCAACCTAGATGATCAATTTCACGTTTCTTTTCCGGCAAAGACTTATAATAATTCAATTAATGTTTATATTAGTGATTCAGAAGTTTCTGAACTACCAACTGGTATGATTTTGTCAAAGGTCTATTCATATTATATTTTAAGTCGGTCAAATCCCAACAATCAATTTGAATTAGCCGTGCGGTTTGACAGTGATAATATTTATGCCAAGAATATATGGTTGTTTGATTTTAAAAAGAATCAGTGGCACAAATTAGCAACAAAGGTTGATTTACCTGGCAAGCTGGCCATTGCAACGACAGATTTCAATTATGGCAAGATCGTATTATTAGAAGATCAAGCCCTTAGTTATACAGAGCCGACTGATCGCTATTCTGCTTATAGCGGAGATTTTCAGATTAGAGATTTAGAAACTTTAGATTTGGCAAGCGTGGCGATAGAAAGCTATAATACAGCTCTTTATCCGCAGGAATATCAGCGAATCAGTAACATTTATCAATATGATATTAAGGCTAGTCTGCCAATTGAAGATAATTTTGAACTGGTTTTCACTTATCATCTAGCTGATTGGCTAATGCCAACAGCTTTTTATTGGGATAAGAATTTAGTGGCGTGGCAAGAACTAGAAACTAGTGCTGATTTAAGTGAAGATGAAATAATTGTAAATACAAAAATGCCATTTTCACGGGTGGCATTATTTATGAAGCCTGATGTTTGGGCTGGCGAAGCAAGTTGGTATCGCTATAAAGATTGCAACTGTGCTGCATCACGTGACTATCCAAAAGGCACTGAGTTAGAAATTACTCATTTATCATCTGGTCAGAAGGTGAATGTCATAGTCAATGATTATGGTCCAGAATTATGGACTGAAAGAATTATAGATTTTGATGCAACTGTTTTTGAACAGTTTGGTAGTTTACGTTGGGGGGTCACAGATGTTAAAATAGAATTAATACAATGATCTCAATAAAAAAGATAACAAAGAAATATGGTAGTGACTATTATGCATTGAAAGATGTCAGTCTTGATATCCAGTCTGGTGAGTTTGTCTCTTTGGTTGGCCAGTCAGGAACGGGAAAAACAACTCTAGTAAAATTGATCATTGCTGAAGAAAAACCAACTAGTGGTCGGATAATCATTGGTGGTTGGGATATTACCAAGATTGAGTCATATGAGATACCATATTTACGTAGACAGATCGGAGTGGTTTTTCAAGACTTCAAATTATTGCCAAAAATGACAGTCTATGAAAATGTTGCATTTGCTTTGCAGACATGTGGTGCTAAGAAAAGAAAAATTACTGATACTGTACCACAAGTTTTGAAGATTGTTGGTCTTGATAATAAGATGGATCGCTATCCTCATCAGTTGTCTGGTGGTGAGCAACAAAGAGTAGTCATTGCTCGTTCTTTGGTCCACCGACCAAAATTGTTAATCGCTGATGAACCCACTGGTAATTTGGATTCGATCAACACAAAAGAAATTATTGATCTATTATTAAAGATCAATGAGATCGGCACCACTGTTTTATTGGTTACTCACAACCGTGAAGTAGTAAACAATTTGAAGAAGCGAGTGATCACTATTGATAATGGTGAGATCGTTTCTGATCAAGAAAGAGGTAGATATTTATTATAATTATTTTTTTGTAGCTATGTTTTTTATTGACATTTATCGAGCTTTCAAATTTGCCTGGCAAAGTTTTTGGCGTAATTTCTGGTTGAGTATTGTGACCATCACGATCATTAGTTTAGCTCTAATCTCTGTTAGTTTATTATTGTCATTCAATTTAATAACAGCCAATGTGCTTGATATTGTACAAGCCAGAACCGAAATATATATTGATTTGACAGATCAGGCTAAAACAGCGCAAATTGATTTTTTGGTCAATGAATTAAATAGAGTGCCAGACATTAAGGAGGTGGTTTATGTCACTCCGGATCAAACTCTAGAAAGATTTAAGGCTACTTATCAGGATAATGAACTAGTTATTCAATCATTAGAATCATTAGGTACAAATCCCTTTACTGGCAGTCTCAGGATCAAAGTTCAAGAAATAGATCAATTTCCGGTATTATTGGAGGAAATTTCAAAACCTGAATATAGTGAGATCTTAGAAATCGATAATGCCGAATTTTATCAAGCGCGAGATCTGATCACATCGATTTCAAGCTATTCTGATAAGATTGAGGGATTTGGTTTTGGCATCAGCATTTTCTTTATTTTAATTTCGGTCATTGTGGTCTTCAATACTATCCAGATGGGGATTTATTCTCACCGTGAGGAAATAGGAATTATGAAGTTAGTGGGCGCTTCCAATTGGTTTGTTAGAGCACCATTTTTGATTGAAGGAGTTCTTTATAGTGTTGTGGCTATTTTGATTGTTTTGATCTTGTTTTATCCGATAGCTGCGCTCATACAACCACATTTAGATAATTTTCTTGGTGAATATACACTTGATTTGGTTCAAAGTATCAATCAGAATATTTGGTTAGTCTTGGCTTTGGAGATTGGCATTGCGATGTTCATCACTGTTGTTTCTAGCTTCTTAGCCACTAGACGATATTTGAAAGTATAGTTTTGAGAATAAAAAAAACACCCCTTGACAACGCTCATGGTGTTTTTTGTTAGACAATATCAACAATAGTAGTTTGTTGTAATTGGCCGTTATATTTCTTTATCTTCTTCTTTTTATATTTTACAATACCAGTAGTTGATGACATTAAAGAATCATCATTTGATAAAAAAACATTTTTACCGGCTCGGATCTTAGTACCTCTTTGTCGGACAATAATAGCACCAGGTTTTGCCTGTTGACCATCATGAAGCTTGATACCCAATCTTTGGGCATTGGAATCTCGCAGGTTCGACGCTGTACCGCCAGCTTTCTTATGTGCCATGCGTTTGAAATTAATAATTATTGACTAGCATAATACTAATATAAATAACAGGATTAGTCAAGGATAGACGGCTCTATAATAATTAGTGTGGTGGAAAACCTAAAAGCAGTGGTAAGATTAGCCTAAAATGAGAGTTTCTCAACTCATAGCTAAAAATTAACACTG
>PFMC01000009.1 GCA_002785295.1 Candidatus Komeilibacteria bacterium CG_4_10_14_0_8_um_filter_37_78 | reverse complement strand
ACTCCAGACCGAGAAAAAGACTTGGCTGGAAGACCCCTTATGAGGTATTCTATGAAAAGACAGGTGTTGCACTTCGAGTTTGAATGTACCGGTCCAACAATTGACAATCATTTACCTGTATGGCCATATCGACCTGCACCCCGGACAGACTCGGATAATTCTTCAACTTCTTCTAATTCTGCTGTATTTATTGGCTGAATAATCATCTGCGCGATTTTTTCTCCGTTTTTTATTTCATAAGGCTGATCACTTGTATTTAACAGGCAAATCATATATTCACCTCGATAAGTATATTCAAAAAGACCACCCATTACTTTCAAACCATGTTTACCAGCTAAGCCACTCTTATCCCAAATAAGGGTTGCATAGCCTGGTTCGTATTCCAAAGCCCAACCAACAGCAAAAATATGTCTTTGTCCTGGCTGAATAGTAACATCCTCTTCATTGCTAAAAATATCCATCCCCGCATCCCCTGGCAAAGCATAAGCTGGTAATTTCACATCTGGTCTTAATTTTTTGATTTTAACTCTGACGTTTGACATTGTTTTCAATTAATTGATCAACTAATTCTCCCAAACTAATTCCAGCAGCAATAATAGATTTTGGAGTAATACTGGCAGGACTTAAACCGGGAATAGTATTGATCTCCAAAAAATATATTGTAGCAGATTTTTCATTCCAAATAAAATCCACTCTAGCTAAATCTTTGCAGCCAATTGCTTTAAATATAATTATAGCCTGTTCCTGTAATCTATTCTTTAAATCGTCTGATATCTTTGCTGGGCAAACTTCTTCACTGCCACCATCCTCATACTTAGCTTGGTAATCAAACCACTCAGATGAATTTAGAATTATTTCTACCACTGGCAGTGCTTTTCCTTCCAAAACAGGTACTGTGAATTCTCTTCCTTCAATAAATTCTTCAATCATCACCTGATTATCATATTGTAGGGCTTCTGCAACAGCTGCTCCCAATTTTACACCCTCCTTAACCAAGGACATGCCAACAGAGGAACCCAATGAAACAGGCTTTACAAAAACCGGTAGCTGTACTTTTTCTATTTCAATATTATCTTTGGTCACAACAATATCTTGAGCAACTGACAAACCATATTTCTTAGCTACATTTTTAGCTAAAACTTTATTCATAGCAATATTACTGGCCTGCATTCCGGAAAATAAATAGGGCACACCAAGCATATCTAATAGTCCTTGGATTCTCCCATCTTCACCATAAGGACCGTGTAAAATTGGAATAACTAAATCAAATTCTCTAATAGACTGAATATCAAAATTGGGTGCACCTTTTTCTGCGCCTAAACAATCCCCTACCTGATTTCCTCTTAACCACTAACCATTCTTTGTAATAGCAATCAGAGTAATATCATATTTATCTTTGTTAAGTGAGTTGATTACATTGTTAGCTGATAAAAGCGAGATTTCATGTTCGCTAGATTGACCACCAAAAATAACAGCTAATCTCAACTTATTCATTTATCCTTTGGTAAATATCTTTAATCTGACTCTTTAATTCAACTAAACTTCCTTCATTAAGTATCGTATAATCTGCCATCGCAATCGGTCCAGCTTTCTCAATATGCTCAATCTCAGCATAATCTCTTGATTTAGCTTCTTCTGGACTAAAAGAACGATATTTCATCTTATCATCCTCCACATAACGGCTACGACGATCAGCTAAACGTGCATACCTCGTCTCTGGTGAAGAATAAACAGCAATAATAATTAGATTCTCACCAAATTTATCTTTCAAATACTTATACTCTGACCAACTATAAAGCCCATCACCAATAACATTGCCTTTTACTAGTCCTGCTTCAAACTTTGGCATATTAAGGATAGCATAAGCAGCTGGTCCATGCTCTTTTCTATTCTTTTCTCTGATCGGTCTCTCATTTTCTTCAGTTGGCTCTAAACCTTTAGCTCTCACCTCGTCCAAAGTGATCTGGCCAAACCGTACATAAGTATAGCCTTGATTAACAAAAAAATCTGCTACTTCACTTTTACCTGAACCGGTCAGGCCAACAATGCATACTAATTTATTATTCATTTTTTTTCTTGATTAATTCTAACTCATATTCAGATTGATACTGACGATACTTAACCCCTGGCTTATCTAAAATATTCCTTGATGCTATCCAAATATCCTCATCATGATACTTATCTGTATTATAGATTATCTCTTTAATACCATTCTGAACAATGATCTTGCTACACTCATTGCAGGGGAAAAGATCACAATAAAGTGTACATCCTTTTACTGACTTGTTTGAATTAAAGATAGTATTGGATTCAGCATGCACAACATAGGCATACTTGGTATGTAGAAAATCTCCCTCTCTTTCCCAAGGAAAATCTGACTCTTCTACACCTCTAACCCAGCCATTATACCCTAAGCCAACCACTATTTTATTATCATCTACTATTACAGCTCCTGTCTTGGTATTTGGATCTTTTGACCTGAGGGCAATTAGCTTCACAAGTTGCATAAAGGTCTCATCCCAATTTAGTATTAAATTCTTATCCATATTTTCCTATTACTTATAATATATTCATTCTACCAAAAAAAAGAAAACAAAGCAAAGCCAAAAAGAAAAGAGCCCTAGTTAGGCCCTTTTCCAATCAATGTCTAGAAGTCTTAAATAGTCAAACCGATTCCTGGTCCCATTGATGAAGTCAAATAAATAGTCTTAATAAAACTACCCTTCAGTCCTTCTGGCTTCATTTTCTTTAATTCGTCAATAAAGGTGTTGATATTATCGGATAGCTGCTCATCAGTAAAACTGACTTTACCAACTGCTGAATGAACATTACCGGTAGCATCATTTTTTAAACTAATCAAACCTTTATTCAAATCTGCCACCACCTTTTTAACATCAGCCGTTATTGTACCAGCCTTAGGATTGGGCATTAAACCCTTTTGACCTAAGACTTTAGCAATCACTGATAGTTTAGCCATCATATCAGGAGTGGCAATAGCAATATCAAAATCTGTCTTACCTGTTTTCTTGATTTCAGCAATTAGTTCTTCACCACCAACCAGCACAGCGCCTGCTTCTTTGGCGATCTTTTCCTTGTCTGGACTGACAAATGCTGCTACGCGAACATTTTTACCAGTACCATGAGGCAGTTTGATAGTGCCACGCAATTGTTGATCACTTTTCTTTTGATCAATGTTCAGATTGGCATGTAACTCAACAGTAGCATCAAATTTTACCACCCCAGTCTCTTTGACTAGTTTGATCGCCTCTTCAATACTATATTTTTTATTACGATCTATTTTGCTCTTCGCTGCTGTCATTCTTTTTGACATATTATTTTACTTTCTTTGTGGTACAAACACCAACCAATAAATTGGCTCCCACATTAATTATTTACTAATTTTAAATTTATAGTTTAAAAGTTAAAAAATCTAACTAAAAAACTAAATACCAATTACGCATTCTTTGACTTCCGGTCTCTCTTAATAGTCACCCAATGGTATAGATACAGAGGTAAACCAACAATGATCATCGAAATTGCCCCTGATGCCTGACGTTCTCTATTCTGTCTGACATAATCTACTTCTTTAACATTTTTTTGCTCGTCTTGCCAAATCTGGTAATCTACTAGCCATTGATCAATCGCTGCAATCTGTACCTCAGTTAACTCACATTGTTCTGAACAAGATTGCAAACTTTCCATTTGTACCTTTTCTGAACTGAAGGTAACTGGCATGGGTCTTTCATAATAACCATAGTCACCGGCGTCAGCGTTTTTAAAAATTATCATCTTCAAGCCTAGGTCAACCAAACGACCAACGCCAATAACCAAAACTATCAATCCTACTAATGCAAATAAGTATAAATAGATAGTTCGGATGATTCCTCCTTCTTTCATATTTTTGTTGTTAATTTTAAATCTTTTGACTTATTTTGTTATTACTAAACCCATTTGTCTAGCAGTGCCTTCGATAATTTTCATAGCTGCCTCAATATCATGGGCGTTTAAATCAACCATCTTTAATTCGGCAATCTCTTTGATTTGGTCTTTGGAAACAGTACCAATCTTCTCAACCAAAGGAGAGCCTGAACCTTTTTTGATTTTAGCAGCTTTCTTCAATAATTCTGCGGCTGGTGGTGTCTTTAATTTAAAAATAAAGCTACGGTCTTCGTAAACCGTAATTTCCACCGGGATAATATCGCCACCCTTATCTTTGGTAGCATCATTGAACTTGGTACAGAAATCTTGAATAGCCACACCCTGTTGACCCAAAGCTGGACCAACTGGAGGTGCTGGATTTGCTTTGCCAGCTGGAATTTGTAATTTCAATATTGCCTTTACAACTTTTGCCATATTTATGAATTAATTCTTATATTTTCTTAATTTGTAAAAAGTCTAGTTCAACCGGTGTTTCACGACCAAACATTGAAACCAAAACTTTGACTTTGCCTTTCGCCTCATCAATGTCAGATACTTTGCCATCATAATCTTTGAAAGGACCGTCAGTGATTTTGACTGCTGAGCCAATGCTGACGTCAATCTTGAATAGTGGTTCTTCCACACCCATACGTTTTTGAAGATTCTTAACTTCTTTTTCAGAAATAGGGGTTGGGGTAGTACCAGTACCAACAAAACCAGTGACATTTGGTGTATTACGCACAACATACCAAGAATCATCATTGACGATCATACTAACCAGAATATAGCCAGGGAAAATCTTTTCTCTGACTGTTTTTCTCTTACCATTTTTAATCTTAATTTTTGTCTCCGTTGGTATCAGCACATCGAAAATTTTATCTTCCATGTCCATTGATTCAATACGTTGTTTCAAATTTCGGCAGACATTTTCTTCATAACCTGAATAAGTATGTAAGACATACCAACGACGACCTTGATGTAATGTTTGTTTTGGCATACTGGTTTAAATAACTAGTTCTAATAGTAAGTTCAATAGATAGTCAACTGCTCCTAAAAAAGCAGCAACAAAAATAGAAACCCCGATCACTATCAGTGTGTGCTTTGTGGTTTCTTTCTTAGTTGGCCAAACGACCTTTTTTAGTTCAACCTTACTATCCTTGAAATATTGGATAAGTTTCCCCATTTTTGTAATATTTTAATACTAATGGTTTTAAAAACAGCCTCGAGGGCTATCTATGGATATCATACAATATAATCTAAATAATTGCAAGGGGTATAAAGAATAATGTCAAAGCAATATGATAATGTCATACTTGAGCAAAATAGAAATGTCATACCCCTATCAAATCAGCCTAATTTATCCTCATATTTAA
>PFMC01000074.1 GCA_002785295.1 Candidatus Komeilibacteria bacterium CG_4_10_14_0_8_um_filter_37_78 | reverse complement strand
TGTTTAAGATTTCGACATGATAAAATGTTTGAAAGCCCCCATGAATACTTAAGAATATGCTTGTGTATAAAACCATTTGCTTTATAGAACCCAATGCTATTTACCCATTTAAGTTGCCCCTTAAAGAGAGTATAATATTGACGATAAGAACAATAATGAACCCGAAAAACCAAGAAGACGCTCAATTGGTCGCTCAGGCTAAGAATGACAAAGAATCATTCCAATTGCTTTATCAGAAGTATAATCTTAAGGTTTATAATTATTTTTGGTATCGTGTTGGCTATAATAAGGAAATAGCAGAAGACCTTACTCAGGAAACTTTTATCCGGGCCTTTAGCAGTATAGATCGTTATCAGGTTCGACAGTATTCATACCTTACCTTTCTATTAAAAATTGCTCACAATTTACTGATCAATCATTTTAGGGAGAAACCAACCTTGGAACTAAATAGGTTTAAAGAGATCTCCTCTAGTATTGTTAGTAGCTTGAACGATCAAGTAGATATAGAGATTATGTGGCAAGATATAGATAAATTGTCGTTTTTAGACAGAGAAGTATTACATTTGAGATATCATTATGACCTGTCCGTTCAAGAGATTGCCAAAGTGATGAATCGGAGCGAAAATGCGATTAAGTTGATTCTTTCTCGCTCCAGAAAAAGGCTTAGTCAGCAGAGGTAAAAAATAGAACCATTTTTATTAGACACCTTTTGGTGTCTTTAGTGTTATATATAGTGGAGAGGTTATACTCTTTTTGAAGTCATTTTTTAAAGTAACTTTTTATTAAAGATATTTCCTCTCCCTGATTTTTAAACAGTCAGTATGTTTAATTAGTTTAACCTATGAAAATGGCAAAGAAGAAACCAGCAAAGAAGAAATAGTTTAAGTAAGGATCCATTCTGTTTGACAGGGTGGGTCTTTTTTTGTTATATAAAAAAACCGCTGTCGAGATTAACTTAAGACAGCGGTTATATTTTTTCAATTCTAGTAATTAACTTTCTATTACCCAATATGTGAGCAGTAGCTAGAGCAGCATAAGAGTCAGTCCCCATAAGTTTCATAGCAATGGCAACTCTTTCATTAGGAATAATACATTTCAAGTATTTGTCGTTACCAGTAATGTACGATCTTACTAGTGCCTTTTTTATGCTTTCCAGGGAACAGGATGGGCTAATTGCGCGCTTAATGAGGTGCTTCAGAATACACACATGTGCTGGATAAGCTGTAACATTTATTTCATCGGTAAGATATATTGAAGGAACACGGCGCGTTTTTAAAGCCCTACTAACAATTTCTTGTCCAATCACTTCTGTTAGTGCCTCATTTAATCCGTTGTATTGCCAACAATAATTTCCCACTCTTCTGGATATACCGATCCGGAGAGAAGCGTGTAGTATTGTTTTAGTTATAACAGAATCAATGGTTATTAGACCGGTTATGTGTGCCAATTCATGAGCTGAAATGTTCAAGAATTTTTTATCGCCTCTTGTCAAATAGCAATGACCATACGAATAATTACCAGCAGAGTTTTTATTACCATTACGAATACGAATTTTCCTATTATATTCATACTCGCTAATAATGTGGATATTAGCAATCGGAATATTGAGTGACTTGCAGTTAAGCCATTTTAGTACTTTATTGTATTCGTCTAGTAAGAGATTAATCAACACTATCTCTTTCTCTGTTTTTTTCAAATCCTGCACTCCATATATGTCTTGCGTTGGATTCTTAATTAGTTTTTGAAGACGTCTGGTTATGCCCCTGTTTTCTGGATTTGATATTTGTAACTTGTAATTCCACTTATCTTTCCAGGTTATTAAAGTGCTTTTCATGATCAACTCCTTGTGTTTGATTAATAACCGTATAATAAATTAGATAACAAGTCAAGATGGGTAATAAAAAAACAACCCTGGCTAGAGTTGTTTAATTGTTGGCTAGTCTATTCTACTGGATAGGCATCTACTACCAACCTTTCACGAGTAGTAAATGGTGGATGGCAAGTAAATAGTGTCAATTTTTGAGTCGGGCTATCTTTCAAAATATAGACATCATTTGGTTGAACAATATAGACATCAGTAACTTTGTATTTATATTCTGTCTTGTCCCAGTGAAGAATGATTTCATCATCAGTTTTTAGCTGGTCAAGATTATAAAATGTATTTAACCCAGAAGTATATAAGAAGCGATGACCACTAAAGACTATGTTTTGATAACTATCAGGATTGTCTGGCGTACCAGAACCAGGGAAATGCCAAGCACCTTTGCTGAGCCCAATAGTTTCATCGTCATCAAAACTGATTGGCATATTTACATTGATAGCTGGTATTTCGAGTTGATAAGATGGCAACTCAACGATCTCATCATTTTGTGTTGATGTTTCCTCTCCTTGTTTTGTTGTTTCAACAACTTCACCACTCTTAGCTGTTAAGTAATTGGTTTGTCTAAAATATAAAAAAGTTGGGATTAATAAAATAATAATAATACCAATTATTATGTTTACTCCAGAAATAATATAGACTCTTTTGTTCATGAGCTTATGGTAATGAAATTTAAATAGTAATAAAAGTATCGTATTTGATCAGTAGGTCAAGGTGGAGAGTACGAGATTTTAGTATAAAGATTATCTTTCTATTTTAGTTGAGCGTCTGATATATAAACCAGAAAATAAAGTTACTAGTCCAATCATCAAGGCATACATTATATTTTTGTCACCATTTCCTGTTTCAGGCAAGATTTTGACACCCAAAACTTCTTGGATAACTTCTGGTTCTTCAGGTTCAATAAATTCAACAGGTTCTACTGGTTCAATAGGGGCTACTGGTTCAACTGGATTACAGGTAACACCAGCTATTGAAGCAGTCATTTCATTGCTTATTTTCTTTTCACTATATGTATTAGCAACCGCTCGGAAATAATAAGTAGTATCTTGGTCAAGATCAGCAGTATCGACACTGTGAGTTTGATTTTGAGTTGAGCTTTCAATAGTTGTGAAAGCATAGCCATAGTTAGCGGGTCCGATAGTTTTTGCATCAGGATGAGAGACTAAATCATAAACTACTCTAGAGTTTGTAGATTTGTTGGTTCCCCAAGAAATCGTGGTGTTGGTACAAGTCATGTCTGCGGCTTCATCAGAAAGTGTTAGGCTTGTTTCGCCGCCACCACCGCCACCACATCCACCACAGTCTTGTGAACAAATAGAACAACTTTCATCAGCGCTACAAATATTGTCGCCACAAAAAGGTTCAATGGTACAGGTTGAGCTACAACCATCACTATTGGCATTGTTTCCATCATCACATTCTTCACCACTAGTTAGATTACCATCACCACAATAAGCAGTATTACAAGTATTATCCCAAGCAACACATTCTGATACTACAGATACATCTACACTTTGAATGGTTCCTGAAGGCGTCTCCATAGCAAAGCCAACATCATACAGACAGGCATCATTATCAAAGAAGGTGAGCATAGTTAAATCCCAGTCAAATGTAAGAGTTACTAATTCTTCGGGTATGCCGCTGGTTGCAGGATAGGTAATACCCGTTCCCAAAGAACCGCCATCAACATCGGCATCGCCATTTGAATTAGATGCTGTGACAATAAATCCAGGAATTGGACTTGTTGCGCCAGTTAAATAAATATCTGACATATTAAAGCTGAGGTTGATTAACGGTACATCACTTTCATAATAAATCACAATTTCACCATAATCACCGAAACATTGCGGTGTGGGGTTGCTAAATAAATAGTGACAATACCAGAAACTGTTGCATTTTCTACACTACATATATTTGAGCAGCCATCACCGTCTATATTATTACTATCATCGCATTGTTCTGATGGTTGATTAACTAGTCCATCACCACAATATTCGGTTATACATGTTGCATTACAACCATCAGAATTAACATTATTACCGTCATCACATTCTTCAAAACTTTGAGTTAAGCCATCGCCACAAAATTCAATGATGCAAGCTGAACTACAGCCATCATCACAAACAGTATTACCATCATCACACTCCTCACCCGCTTCCAGGATGTGATTACCACAAACAGGTGCTGCATTTACTGCCACTGCACTGATGCTCATTCCTAGTACAACAAAGCCTAGGACGAGCAACAAGTGTAATAGTCTTGTTAGATTTATTGTCATATGATTTTTTTTAATAAATTAAATTATAATTAACAATATTAATAACCAGATAAAACCCAGTGATGATAGTGTGATACGCCAATCATGCTGTCTGATCTTAATAAATATATGAAGTAATAAACCAATAAAGGTTATTACCAATAATAGTTGATAAAGGGTATTGTTAAGATTAAAGAATGGTTCAATAATATTTCGAGAAAAACTTTTAGCTACGATGTATTGTTTTATTAAAGACGTCTTTAAGGGTGTAATTTTTTTCCAATCTACATTAGTAGTTTCGACAGTACCAACAGTATTGGTGGTTTCAATACTTGCTGGCACAATTGGATCAAGTAAGAGTGTTTGTTCTGTATTGGTCAGTACTGTGCTACCAGACCATTTATTAGTTTGTTCGTCTATTTGAGCTAGTTTAAGATTGTATCCTTTGATATCAATTGACGCAGTTACTGTGTCATCTGCTAAATAAGCCGTAGCTTTAAGTACAATCTCATTCTTACCAACTGGTTGATCCATAATTAATTCAGCTGATTGCTCAAAATCTTTGACAGCAAGAACATTATCATTTTCTACCGCTTCTTCATTATTCAATTCGATAGTTTCTTCTTTGTTAGTGAACGTTGGTATTGTCTGAGTGTTCTGTCGGGCGCCAAAATATTGGGCTGTTAAAGTTGTTTCTATTTCATGATATAAACCACTAGTCATACCAGCACCGATTTCACTATAATCAGGGTCGATCAAATTGGCATAGTGGGTAGGACTTTCAGTCCAGGCTTTAACAACACTAGCAGCATCACTAAAACCCATGGCGAGATTTTCGCCAGCAACAGCATAATCATAATTTGCTTTTGCTAGCCAAAAGCTAAGTCCACGATTACTATTATCGATATGAGCAAAATATTGATTGATCAGCATGTCTTGCGCCTTAGCAAAGGCAGTATCATTTAGGGTTTGACTTTCTATTAGTTGTTCAATATTGAGATTAGTACGAATATCATTAGTTAGTACAATGATTTGTTTACTTTCTTCACTCAAGACATCTGGAGTAAGCAGGGCTGTCAAAGGCATAGCTAAAACAAAAACAATCACCAGACATTTTGTAGTGATTGTTGCAATACTATAAGCCTACATTCTACTCCGAACCTTAATTAATTTAAAAGGACACCTAATATTAGTATAATGGTTATGCAAACTAACTATTAACATAAATATATAGATGTC
>PFMC01000043.1 GCA_002785295.1 Candidatus Komeilibacteria bacterium CG_4_10_14_0_8_um_filter_37_78 | reverse complement strand
GTTTAAGATTTCGACATGATAAAATGTTTGAAAGCCCCCATGAATACTTAAGAATATGCTTGTGTATAAAACCATTTGCTTTATAGAACCCACCCTAAGGGTCACCCTGAGGGTGGTGTATATTTTTTTGGCTAAAGTTGGTCAATATCTGGTAAAAAGCTCTTTCTTTCTCCGTTTTCATCGATCTCAATTACCATCTCATCATCATAATAATCCTCTTCTACCCTTCCCCGCTCTATCTTTTTCTGATCAATCTCCAAAATAAAGGGTGACATCTGATTAAAAGAATGATCAAAGCCACCAACTAAGGGATAAGTCAAAAAAAGCTTCTTTTCTGCTCTGGTTGCTGCGACATAAAAAAGTCTTCGTTCTTCTTCCATGCCGCCAAGTTCAATCGTCGCTTTTTGATTGGGAAAACCAGCTTCTACCATATTGATAATAAAGACTACCTCCCATTCCAAACCCTTGGCTTGGTGAACAGTAGATAAAATTATCCGATCTTCGTCTGCATCATCAACCTTGCCCTTATCCATACCAAAACCCTCTTGCAAAGTCACTTCCGTGATAAAGGCTGTCAGATCATCATAGGTCTCCGCAAACAAAGCAAACTGCTCTAAGTCTTGCAACCTCTGTTGCCAATCAGGATATTGAGCTTCTAAATAATTTTGATAATCAGATTTAGCAATCGTGCGAATCAATTTTCCAACATCGTCTACTTTGGCATTACTAATGGCCTGAAAAATATTAATCAAATTCTCCCAGCCAAGATAAGCCTTGGTTGATAAGACTTCTTTCATTTCTATTTGAATCACGTCTTTGATATCCTGAACAGATCTTTGCTTCATCAAACTGACAATATTACCAGCTGTCACTGAGCCAATGCCAAGCTGCAATTGTAAAACTCGAAACCAACTAATCTCATCACTAACATTATTGACCAATTTCAAAAAAGCCACAGTATCTTTGATGTGAGCCCTTTCAAAAAATCTTAAACCACCTCGATAATCATAAGGAATATTTTTTTTGTTCAATTCCATTTCCAAAGTTTGTGAATGGTGAGTAGCTCTAAACAAAATTGCCATTTTCTTAAGTGATAATCCTTCGTCCTGCAACTGCAAAACTAAGGAGCTGATAAATTCTGCTTCCTGTTTCTGTGTTGCACAAGGAATGAGCTGTGGTTTGATAAATGCTGCTTGAATACTTTTCAAAACTTTGGGATATTGTTCTTTATTATAACTGATGATGTCATTGGCCACATTGAGTATCTCTGGCGTTGATCGATAGTTGGTCTCCATCTTAAATATTTTGACTTTACCAAAGAGCTTTGGGAATTGTAGAATATTACCAATATCCGCTGCCCGAAAAGAATAAATACTCTGCGCATCATCGCCAACAACCAAAATATTTTGATGAATACTGGATAATAGCTTCACAATACCGGCTTGTAAATAATTCGTATCCTGATACTCGTCCACCAAGACATACTGAAATTGACTAGCCAATTTTTCCCTAATACTAGGAAATTTATCTAGTAATAAATAAAGATTTAATAATAAGTCATCAAAGTCCATTACTTGACTACTCAGCTTCCTTTGTTCATAGGCTTGCGCCACATCGATAATTTTTGTAGTTAAATCAATCCACTGTGGATGTTTGACCTCGATCACCTCCTTTAATGGTGCCTGGGAATTCTTGTGATAACTAATGATGTTTTGCAATACAGCTGGTGAAGGAAATCTTTTCTTACCAGAATCAATATTCATATCTTTAACACAGATTCTGATCAAATCACGTGAATCCTGACTGTCTAAGATATTGAAATTGCTTTGATATTTTAATTGCTTAGCATATTTTCTCAAAAGACGATTGGAAATATGATGAAAAGTACCCGCCCACAAACCTTGTGGATAGCTTCCTAATAAACTTTCTACACGGTTAATCATTTCCCGCGCTGCTTTGTTAGTAAAAGTCAATAACAAAATTGATTGCGGTGTGATATCTTGTTCCAATAAATAAGCCACCCGATAAACAATCGTTCGGGTTTTACCTGACCCGGCACCAGCCAAGACTAAACAAGGCCCCTCTGCCTCAAGCACTACCCTTAACTGTTCCGCGTTTAATTCCTTTTGGTAGTCAACTTTTGCATTACCACTTTTGACAGTGGTTGGACCTTGTGTTGATGTTTTTTTTATTTTATATACTGTAGCCATACATTACTAATATGCGAATCCTTGCGAATGTTGCGAATATTTTTAACAACCAATGTTCAAATTCTAAATAACAGACAAACTATAAATTTCAATATCCAATGTTCAAAACTAAATAGGTATTGGGTGTGGGCATAGAAAAGAGTTATGGTTTAGTAGTAAGGTATGGTAATGACAGACTTAACCCAATAACCATACCCCGACTCCCCACTTAACCTAGACCGACCGACTGTTTACAATTTGGTGCTTGGGCATTGTTTGTATTTTGATATTTGCTAATTGTTATTTATTCTCCAACTCTCTGATCTTCACTTCATAAAGGATCTGCTCCAATCTTTTTAGATTTCTTTTGGCTTCATCAAACTTTTGTCTTGATTGTCCAGACAAATAAAGATTCATCATAAAACCAATTAGATCATCTGTCAGATTGCGGTAATTTTGTAAATTCTTAAAATTACCAGTTGTGCTTTGCAATACTGCTTGTCTGACCAGCTCACCTGTGATATCGGCTAAACCATTGATATAACCTTCTGGACTGATATTACCACTCTTCAACAAATCTAATTTTTCATTCTTCATAATCGCCAAAAAATATTTTGCTTCCACATATTCTTCCATGGCAGCTAAATATGAACCTTCAAATTGTAAACGATTACTTTTGTCATAATTTTTCTTCAAATCCTTAATCACTGTTTCTGCTTTAATAATGTTTTGCTGGGCACTCTTATAATCCAACCGATGAGTGGCAAAAATAGCCTCTTTTGACGCCTGTAAGATGTCTCTGGATAACTTAATGATATTACCCCTTTCTCGTTGAAATAGCTTTAATTGACTCGCAATCTTGTTTAAAAAACTTTTGTTAATCATCTTATTCCTTTATATTAATTATAAATCTTTTATTTTGTTTCTTTTGACCAGTCAATGAATGGTCACTATTGCTTGGATTGTTTCTTTTGCTCCATAATAGTAATCGTATTATAGCCTATATTTAGGTCTGCTGACAATCTATAAACAAAAACACACTCTGGTTGAGTGCATTTTTGTTTTTCTTTTTGTTTTAATTCACTTCCTGGTGACCCTCGCTACAATCTTTAAAAAAAAGAAAATCTCATCCCTTTTTATCCAGCAATCTATAATATTTTTTATGAGAAAAGTTCCCAAGAACTTAGATTGCTTTAAAGGCTAATGCCTATTATGAAAAGAACAAAATTTATATTAATAAATTTTTACTAAATCAATTCCTGTATAATAATGCTTTAGTATTTCTACATAGTCAGCTCCATCTTTTGCTCGGCGCATCGCATCAACTGCTGATAAACCAACACCGTGACCAAATAGCTCGCCATCTGCTACTTCATATTCACATGGCACAGATTGTAACCACGGCACTTCATTGGTCCAAACTTCAGCAAAACTTCTAGTCCGACCATCACTACTAGCAAAGTAGGGCGTGATCGCAATTTTATTATCATACATAGCAACAATGCCATTAGTTTCTTCGACTGCCCGTTTATAGTCTGTCAAAATATCTTCAATGGCCGCACCACGATAGACTTGATCATAAACAGAATCCACAGTAAAGAATTCTGTTGCATGTTTTGATTGCCTTTCTTGATGATATTGAGCATATGTCCTAGCGGCTACGGCCATACTTTTTAAAAACTCATCTGGAGAATATTTATGGGTCTCAGACACACCCATTAGATAATATTCCATCGGTAATTCATTGATCATCCATAACTTTTGAGTGGCTGGAGTATATCTTAATTCTAAAATATAGCGAAAATCATTATAATTCACTTTGGGATTGAAATCTGGTCTAGCATCCAAACTAGTGATCGTAAAATAACTATTGGTTGGATCTACCAATTCAAAGCGTAAATATTCTTTTATATTTATATTAAAACTATCTGATGATACAATATAACGTTTGTTCATCCAATCAAAAACAGCAGAAGTACCCTGCCCTGCTAATTTTGTTGCTAAAATATTATCATTCTCATCTTTAATAAAATAATCACCATTAGCAGTTAAGGTGATCGGTTGTTTTGTATCATATAAACCAACGCGCATTGTTGAACCAAAACTAAATTTTTCATTTGTTTTTTGGTTAATAATTGACGAACTATTAATATTGCTATTAGGTGTCGGGTTGTTTTGATCATTATATTGAGTCGAAGCAATATGGGCTATTGGCTGGGCAATAGCTGCTGGTTGATGGATTATCTTGATAGCGACATTACCGACATTAAGATAAAGTGTAATCTCGCCACCCTCAACCCAATCTAAACGACGCGCTACTAATTGAAACTTTTCAATGTATTCACCTTTTGTTGTCGGTGCCTGTAAAGCAAACCGCACTGTTGCTATTTCGCCAGGCTTGACGCTACTTTCTACGATCCGAGCAGCACGAAAACTCTCTTCCCAAAATTTATGTTCAAAATCTGAATCACGCATGATGGGATCAACTGTTGCTAAGGCTACAAAATTGTAGCTGTCCTTCGTCCAAGTATAATTACCAGCATTCTTGAACTTTGCTTCAATGGTGATAGCCTTGCCAGGCTCGATCACCAACTCTGCTTTTGGCGAAACTGATATTAATTGTGCTGCAATGTCTAGCTCTGCAGCATGAGCTGTTGGTATGATCAAACTTCTGATCCAAGCTACCAACTCATTTTCCTCATTACCATCTTGAGCTTCGTCGATTTCTTCTTCAATAATTGCTGGTGTCAAATCACCGTCATTAATAAAACCTTGATCGACATTATTAATATTATGATAATAATATGGATCCTCAATAGTGTCGCTATATGTAGCTGCAGACACAGAATCAACCGACTTTGTTAATGAGGTCTCCAGCATACTAAGCAATTTAGCAGAAATAATAATTAGAATGATAGAAAATAAGATATTTAAAAACACGCTCCCACGAGAGTGTGTCTTGGTTTTTGGTCTTGAAATATATTGTCGCTGAGGGCGACAATACTGTGCTGTATTGCTAATAATTCTCATTTTGATTTTTATTTTTGTTTTTTGGAGGAGTTTTTTTATCCTCTATATCTATCTTAGCACATTTTTAGGCAAAAGTCAAGTTCTTCAGGCTCTATAGCATTTAGTGTGGTGGATAAATCAAAAATAGTGGTAAAATTAGCTATAAAATAAAGCTTCCCAACTTTAAGCTAAAAATAACCACTAT
>PFMC01000077.1 GCA_002785295.1 Candidatus Komeilibacteria bacterium CG_4_10_14_0_8_um_filter_37_78 | reverse complement strand
TTAATAGGCATTTGGACTATGGGTTAATTGTTAATTGTTTCTTATTTACAATTATATACCTGTAGTCCATCTGCTTTATAATACCCTTCTATTCCTCTCTAATACTCAAACCTAGTATTAACCAGAATAAAAGAATACCAAAATACAAACTCCATAGATAATGATCGAATATTGCCATAACTACTATCGCCAAAGCAGCTGACAAAAGTATCACTCTATTCTCTTCTGCTCGCACTCGCCATTGTTTGAAGATAATTAGCAGAATGCTAATAAATATTCCAATCAAAATTAATTCGCCAATGATTCCTAATTCGGCCATTGTTAATAAATCCAAGTTGTGCACTGGCTGATACTCCCAAGCTGGTCTAGTATTATCTACTTCATAAAGTGCAGCTGTATAATTTCCCAAACCAACCCCCACTAAACTATGAGCTTTAAAAATGCTGAAGGCTTGACCATAGCCTTGCAAGCGTTGATCAATGGACTGTACTTCTAAACGAGATTCAACACTGACCCGATTGATAAGCAGCTGACCATAAACCATGGAGAATAAAACGATCACCAATAATATTATCAAATTCAATCGTAAATAGAATTTTAATAAGTCTTTTTTCTTCTGTTTAAACAAACCAATCCAAATAAAGATCATGGCAACAATCAAACCAATCCAGGCTGACCGAGAAAAACTCAAAACCAAACCATAAGTCATGATGACCAAAGAGGAAAAGAGAAAAATCGCTTGTCCAATCAAAGCTTTACTAACTTTCCAAGGAGCATGATAAAATCTCTTTTGGTACTGAAACAATAAACCCAGCAAAAATATAATACAGACAACTAACCACCCACCCAGCATATTGGGATGTGACAAACTACCATAAGCGCGCATAAATCTTCCCGCACCCTCGATCGTTGAAACTCCTAGATCTGTCACATTTTGACTGGCCATGCCCAACCATTTATTACCATAGATCATTTGGGTTAAAAATTGTTGAATCGCTAAAATACTTTGGAGAAGTCCCGAAAAAACAAAACTATAGCTAAGTAATCTAAATTTGAGTCCTAAACGACTAGCTAAATAAAATAAAGCTAAACCTTCAATTAATAAACTAAAATAATATAAAGTCTGTGAACAATCAATACTCCAAAATGTTGATAATAAAATAAAAATAATAAAGCCCAAAATAAAATAATCCAATGGACGAAGCTGCCACTCTATCTTTTGACCCTTAATACTAATAACAATCTGACTAATAATCAAAATAAAAATCACAGCCAATAATATTTCTGTACCATAAAGAGCTTTCGTGCCATATTCCCAAAAACCACCATTCAACTCTCCTGTTTGATAAATCAATCTTGTTTGCCAAGGTAAAGCAAAGATTAATAAATAGAATAAATACTGAACGATTTTAATCAGCTTCATATTTTTGTATTTGTTCGATAAACTTATCACGATATTGCTCACGTTTGTCATGATCATGAAACTTGAGCATTTGATCATTCATAATTACACGCTTATCCTTATTCACAATATTCTTCAATCTGGTTGGTAAGATGGCAAACTGTATTCTCTTTAATACTGTTTCACTGCCTGGCCAAATAAATAATAAAGAGAGAACAAATTTAATAATCAGACAAAGTGGCTGCTTTTTTACTACACGAACATCATTGGTCTGATAAACGAAATAATTTGGTAAAGAAGGCTTTAACCAATAATCATTGGCCTGTAACAATTGCTTATGCATTTGTAAAGGATCATAGATTGGCACCAACTGCACTAGCCAATAAAGTAAATAAACATCATGCTCAATTTGTATATCGTGCAAATCTAAACTGTCTTCATTGAGGAAAAAACTAAGGCAGATCTTGTCTTGCGCTGTTTTGATTGTTGGTCGCCGCCCGAGAATACTCATCACCAAGACTGACCATAAACGCGCTGCCCAAATATGTTTCTTATTCGTAATAATCAATAAGTCAATATCTGAATCCTCATGTGCATTATTATAAGCTAGGGTATTGCAAACAGCGATATACTTAATATGCGGTAAACATCTCAAGATCTTAGCGGCGCGGATGGCCTTCTGATACTTGAACTCAGCCAACATATAGCGATGCTGACGCAAACGAATATTTTTCTCTTTACCGGGTAAAAAATAAAAGCCATCCGCGCCACCTAAAGTTTGATCAACAACCATAGACTTCAAAACCGTCTCAAACTCTTGATAATCTGGGATGGATAAATTCTTATTGTTTCCCAAATACAACCAATGATAACACTGCCACGCCGTCAATGGATAAGAGAAAATATTGAAATAGCTGATCGTTGCTAAAATATGGTATTTAATGTCTTTCATACCCTATCATCTTACAACTTATTACAAAAAAAATCGAGTTCATCATGACTGACGTGATTTATCTCGATTTCAATAAAGTTGAACTATTTACTTTAATAATTTACTTAAATATTGACCCGTATAACTACGCTTGACCTGCGCCACTTCCTTTGGTGTACCCGCAGCTACCAGCTCACCACCCTTATCACCACCATCTGGTCCTAAATCAATAATCCAATCCGCTGATTTAATAACATCTAAATTGTGTTCAATAATTAAAACGGAATTACCCTTGTCAACTAATTTATTTAAAACTAATAATAACCTTGAAACATCATCAAAATGAAGTCCTGTTGTTGGTTCATCCAAAATGTACAAAGTTTTTCCTGTGGCACGACGTGATAATTCAGTAGCCAATTTCACTCGCTGAGCTTCACCACCAGATAAAGTGGTGGCTGACTGACCTAGTTTGATATAACCCAAACCGACTTTATAAAGTGTTTCTAGCTTTTGATTGATATTGGGGATATTACTAAAGAAACGCATAGCTTCATTAATACTCATATCCAAGACATCAGCAATATTTTTGTTACGATAATGTATTTCTAAGGTTTGCTGATTAAAACGACTACCGTGGCATTCCGCACACTCAACATAAACGTCTGGTAAAAAATTCATTTCAATCTTGACCATACCATCACCCTGACAAGCTTCACAACGACCACCTTTGACATTGAAAGAAAAACGACCAGCACGATATCCTCTAATCTTTGCTTCTGGCAATTGAGTAAACAAATCACGAATGTATGTAAAGACACCAGTATAAGTGGCTGGATTTGACCTTGGTGTCCGTCCAATCGGTGACTGATCAATAGCAATCACTTTATCTAAATTCTCAGTACCTTTGATCTCTTGATGTTTACCAGTGACATGTTTGGCGCGATGAAATTGATTGGCCAATTCTTTAGCTAATATTTCCTGCATCAGAGTAGATTTACCAGATCCAGAAACACCAGTAATACAAACTAATTTACCCAAGGGCACAGTAACATCAATTTTCTTAAGATTAAATTCTTCAGCGCCAATAACAGTGATTGCTTTACCATTACCCTGACGATATTTCTTGGGTACAGAAATAGATTTTTGCCCAGACAAATATTGCCCGGTTAGAGAATTCTTATTTTTTATTACCTCGCTTGGTGTGCCCGCCGCCACCACTTCCCCGCCCAGTGATCCAGCGCCTGGACCAATATCAATCAAATAATCAGCTTCTAACATTGTCTCTTCATCATGTTCAACCACGATCACAGTATTTCCAAGATCCCGTAAATTCTTCAAAGTAGCGATCAATTTTTTATTATCTCTAGTATGTAAACCAATACTTGGTTCATCAAGAATATAAACGACACCCACCAAGGAAGAACCGATCTGTGTTGCTAGTCGAATACGCTGTGCTTCACCACCAGACAGAGTCGAAGCTCGACGATCAAGAGTTAAATAGCTCAAGCCAACATTGGCTAGAAAAGATAATCGAATCCGAATCTCCTTTAAGATCTGCTGAGCAATAATCAGCTCCCGCTTGGTTAACTTCATTTCCTTGGTCGCTTCTGGCGTACCCAAAAGATTGAAGAATTTAACTGAATCCTCAACTGTCAATTGTGTCAAATCAATAATGTTTTGATTGGCTACCAAAACTGCCAATGATTCTGGACGCAGTCTTTTGGCCTGACAAGTTGGACAAGGATAAATACGCATATACTTCTCGATCTCATGCCGTATATAATCCGAATCTGTTTCGCGATAACGGCGTTCTAAATTGGCAATCACGCCTTCGTAATTGGAATTAAAGCCACCTTCAAAACGTTCTGATGAATAATCTATTTTATAACGCTGATCGCCAGTACCATGTAAAACAATAGCCAATTGCTTTTTGGTTAATTTTGCAACTGGCACATTAACGGAAAATTTATTGGCCTTAGCCACCGCTTCTAAAGCTTTGAAATACCAAGTCTGATTGGATGAAGTCCTAGACCAAGGTCTGATTGCGCCCTGAGCTAAAGTCAACTTCTTATTAGGAATCACTAAATCTGGATCCACTTCCAACTTCGTACCCAAGCCAGTACAGTCTGGGCAAGCGCCGTGGGGGCTATTGAATGAAAAATTACGTGGTTCTAAAGGAGGAAGATTTTTATCGCATTTAGGGCAAGCATAATGCTGAGAAAAAACATGGTCTGTTTCTTCATTGGAATTGTGAATAGTGATCAGGCCATCACCCAATTCTAAAGATTTCTCCAAAGAATCAGCAATCCGATCTTGATTATCCTTACTGGCTTCTACTCGATCAACAACAATCTCCAAATCATGCTTCTTTTGTTTATCTAGATTTAATTCACTAGCTTCATCAATACTATAAAATAGACCGTCAATTCGCATCTTAGTATAGCCAGCTCTTTGTACTTCAGCAATGACATTCTTGTGCTCACCTTTTTTGTCACGAATAACTGGAGCTAAAATCAAGATCAAATCATTAACTTTAAAATCAAAAATGTTTTGTAAAATTTGTGGTACTGTCTGCTGTGAAACTACATCACCACAAATAGGACAATGTGGGATACCAATCCGGGCGTATAATAAACGAAGATAATCATAAATCTCAGTGACTGTTCCAACGGTAGAACGGGGATTGTGAGAAGATGATCTTTGGTCAATGGAAATAGCTGGTGACAAACCTTCAATCTGATCAACATCTGGTTTATCCATTAAACCTAAAAACTGTCTAGCATAAGCAGACAGTGACTCCACATATCGTCGCTGACCCTCAGCATAGATAGTATCAAAAGCGAGTGATGATTTTCCTGAACCAGACAAACCAGTGATCACTACTAGCTTATCCCGAGGAATATCAACATCAATATTCTTTAAATTATGGACACGCGCACCACGAATAACAATATTATTATGATCAATAATCTTTGGTACGCTTTCGATATTGGCTTTTTTCTTAGCCATAAATAATAAATTATTTAAATCAGCGTTCATTATATAGAAGAAAAGGTATTTTGTCAAGAATTGTAGCATTGCAACGAAAGGTTTACACTTGCCAGATCATTGAGTTTTTGCATGGGCGTAAGCCCATCCATACCAAATCCTCTATGCCTCTTTT
>PFMC01000016.1 GCA_002785295.1 Candidatus Komeilibacteria bacterium CG_4_10_14_0_8_um_filter_37_78 | reverse complement strand
CTAAAGACATTACTAACGAATTCTCATGAGTAGCGGAGCAAAAGAAACCCCGCCACAAGCGTTAGCGGTGGCGGGGAGTACGTCATTTTGTACCCATACACCCTGGACGTAAGCCCGGGGAGTATCATCTAAACTTCTTTACAAAGTTATATAGTTGATACCAAGTATTATCGTAGATAAAATCATATGTACCTGGGTAGTTAATTTGCTCTCCACCAAAGCCTTGTTTGAATCTAGTAATACCTTGCCACATTTTTTCTTTTTTACTACCCTCAGGAGCAGTACCCCAGAAGTCATAATAACGATAATCATTATTACGAGCCCAAAGTATCTGTTGCCATTGTAGCAAATGCGGTGCCATTAATTCTTTATATTTATTGGCTGAACCACCATGCAGATAGGTGACAGTATCACCATAGTTGATGGCCAGGTTAGCAACCAAAGTTTCTTTTTCATATTCAGCTAGCCAAATAGAGATCATTTTTTCCTTACTCAAGGCAGCAAACATCTGATGATAATATTGGTCAGACCAGATTTCAAAATTTGCCCTGGCAGCAGTCAGTTTGGCAAGGTGTATAAACTTTTTTAGATCCTCTTCTTTATTGGATTGGATGATACGAACACCTTTTTTCTTGGCGAGATTAATATTATAGCGGGTTTTTTGATGCATATTTTCCAGTAAGATTTTTTCATCAAGCTCAAGATCAATTATTTGAGTGTGTTGTGGTTGGATAGAAGATTTTTTTTGTAAGGGTAGTGGTAGAATAGCTTCTTCACTACACCCTTGCACTGGTTCTAGCCTTAGGAATATTTCATTTTCTTTTTTAGTAGCATAGGCAATATCACGCGCTTTACTTAAGTAAAGCTCAATGATTTGTCTTTGCGTTTGTAGATCAAGACCGGGCATTAGGATCGGACCACGGGGCAGGTAGAGATAGCTTTTGCCTAATGGTAGATGATGACTAACTATTTGAGCAGTAGAGATGAATTGATTACTCTGTTTGATGCCAATACGCCATACGTTTCTGTTCAAAGCTCTTTGAAATTCACCCCATTGCCAGCTTTGTAAAAACTGTGACTGGGGTTGCGCACCAACAAAGTCATTGAAGACATCTTGATAATCATCATATAGTTCTACTAGTCTCATTATTTATTATGGTTAATGATTTTTAAGATCGCTTTGATTTGAGCTTGGGTATCTGTGATATCGCTCGGTAGTTCTCTGACCGCCGCTCTGATCTCAGGCATTTTATAGCCCAGAGCTTCAAGCGCATCAATGATTTCAAGATCAGAATTACTAGTGCTGAGGTCAGCACCACTCATAGCTCCAACTTTATTTTTTAGTTCAACAACAATTCTCTCAGCAGTTTTCGTACCAATACCAGAAACTTTTTTAAGTAGCGTTGGATCACCCTTTAAGATCGCTTGTTGAATATCTGATATCTTGGCAATAGATAATACTGCTAGGCCTGACTTTGGTCCGACACCAGAAATAGAAATCAGATGTTGGAAAAAGTTAAGCTCCTCTATCGATGCAAAGCCATAAAGGTCAAGAGCATCCTCTTTGACATATTGATGGGTATACAACTCTATTTCAGCATCCTCTTTCAGGCCAGCTAAAAGTATTTCTGGTACAGAAATTTTATAACCAATCTGATTATTCTCAAGAATAATATATTTGTCAGTTTTATATTTGATTGTGCCTTTGATGTATGAAATCATAGCCCTATGATACTATTTTTAGATTTTAAAGGCAATTGTCAATTCACCCTGAGGGTGGAATTGAAAAAAAGCTTTATTATTGATATTGTTATAGAATAGAATCAATCCTTTTGATCGAACCAACCCTTCTGGTTGGCAAAAATTATGAAATTTAAACTAAAAGCACAATTCAAGCCTACTGGTGATCAACCTCAAGCAATTGAGGCTTTGGTTAAAAATATTAATGAGGGGAAAAAGCATCAGGTATTGATGGGGGTGACAGGTTCGGGTAAGACTTTTGCCATGGCCAATGTGATTAATCAGGTTCAGCGGCCAACTTTGATTATTTCTCATAATAAAACTCTAGCTGCTCAATTGGCTACAGAATTCCAAGAATTCTTCTCTGAGAATGCAGTACATTATTTTGTCAGCTATTATGATTATTATCAGCCAGAAGCTTATGTGCCGAGCACAGACACATATATTGAAAAAGAAACTGACATCAATGAAGAAATTGATCGTCTGCGTCACGCTTCAACCCAAAGTTTATTAACTCGCCAAGATGTAATTATTATTGCTTCTGTCTCTTGTATTTATAATTTGGGTAATCCAGTTGAGTATCAGAAGAAAAGCTTGGGTTTAAAAATTGATACAACACAAAAAAGAGATCAGGTATTGAGGAAGTTAGTCGAGATGCAATATACTCGTAATGATTATGCTTGGCTTCGAGGAACATTTCGTGTTAAGGGTGATGTGCTAGATATTTTTCCTGTATCAGCAGACAATCTTTACTGGCAGATAGAATTTTTTAGTGACAAGATTGAGAAGATTAATCAGATTCATATGATTACTAACAAGAGAGTAAACTTAGAAGTGATCAAAGAGATAAATATTTTCCCAGCTAAGCATTATGCAGCAGCTCCAGACAAAATGAAAACATCAATTAAGACGATTCGTCAGGATATTGCTGAGCAAGTGGAGAAATTTACTAAAGAAGGTAGATTGATCGAGGCACAGAGAATTGAGCAGAGAACAAAATATGACTTAGAGATGATTGAGGCGACAGGATTTTGTAGTGGCATAGAGAATTATTCTCGCTACTTTGATGGTCGTGAAAAAGGACAGGCGCCCTATACTTTGATTGATTATTTTCCCAAAGATTTTATCACCTTTATTGATGAGTCTCATATGACTGTGCCACAAATTGGTGCGATGTATGCTGGTGATCAAGCACGAAAGAGTACATTGATCGATTTTGGTTTTCGCTTGCCTTCAGCTCTAGATAATAGGCCTATGAATTTCAAAGAGTTTGAGAAAAAAATGAAGCAAGTAGTTTATGTCTCAGCCACACCAGGTAAATATGAGCTACTAGAATTAAAGGCGCCAGTTGTTGAGCAGTTGATCAGACCAACTGGTTTGCTTGATCCAGAGATAGAAGTGCGTCCTAGCAAGAATCAGGTCAATGATTTATTAATGGAAATAGAAAAGCGGATCAAAAACAAACAAAGAGTTTTGGTCACTACTTTGACCAAGAGGATGTCAGAGGATTTGGCAGAATATTTACAAGAAAAGAAGATTAAAGTTCATTATTTACACTCAGAGATCAACACTTTTGATCGAATTGAAATTTTGAGCAATTTACGGCAAGGCAAAGTTGATGTAGTAGTAGGTATAAATTTATTAAGAGAAGGGTTGGACTTGCCCGAAGTTTCATTGGTCGCTATCTTAGATGCTGACAAAGAAGGATTCTTAAGATCAGAGACTTCAATGATCCAAACTATGGGGCGAGCAGCGCGTCATAGTGAAGGCCGAGTGATCATGTATGCTGATAAAATGACTGGCTCGATGGCTAGAGCAATTAAAATTGTAAAGGATCGTAGAAAGTTTCAAGAAAAATATAACAAAGAACATAATATTACACCTCAGAGTATTATTAAGAAGCAGCAAGCAGGTTTAGCTCATAGGCAATCCAGCTCCGCTAAAGCTTCGCAGGACAGGGGAGAAAAATTTGTGTTTAAGCAGCTAAGTACAGAGGAAAAGAAAGGGTTGTTGATAGAGCTTAATGCGAAGATGGAGCTAGCAGCTCAGAATTTAGAATTTGAGAAAGCAATAGACTTAAGAGAGCAAATTAAGAAATTGAAGAAAACATAAATAAGAGTCCCGGCCCCGTGTTGCGGGACCGTGACTTTTTGGAGTGAAATAAAACCCTGTCGAGCTGAGCTCAACAGGGTTTGTTTTTTTATTCAAAGTTCACATCAAAGGGTCCATAATCACCAGTGAAACAACCATAGCAGAAATGATCAGGATTGAGCTTACATTTGGTAATTACTTCTTTCAATCCATTAAGACTGAGGTATCTAAGAAAATCAATGTCCAGAAAATCACGGATTTCATCTGGCGTTAACTCATTAGCAATTAAGCCACTATTATCTGGTAGATTAATTCCTAATTGACAGCCACTAATCAGGGGTGGACAGCTTACTGCCATACCGATTTTTTTAGCACCAGCCTGTTTGATCATATTCATTAGACTGCGTGTTGTTGTACCACGCACAATCGAATCATCACAGCCAAGCATGGTATTATCTTCGGTGTGGAAGATGTCCATCAAGACGCGGAATTTCAGTCGAATCATTCTTGTCCGGTCACCACTTTCATTGATGAAGGTTCTGGGGATGTAGCGATTTTTATTAATAGCATTACGAAATCGCATACCCAATTCTGTAGCTACGCCATGAGCGAAAGGTGTTCCGGAATCCGGTACTGGTGTGATCATTTTGAAGTCAGTAATGAATTGGTCTAGTTCGGCAGTAGTTAACTCTACTTTCAGCTCTTGACCCCATTGTCTCCCGAGGAAATAACGAAAAGTAAAGACCTGTTTTGCTGAGCCAAAAAGCTGTGAACTGGGATCGCCGAGATAGATTTGTTCGAAGATGCAGTGTTGAGGAGTTTGTGGCTCTACTAGTTGCGTTGTTACAATTCGATGTTTCAAGTCGATCGTCGTTAGGCTACCCGGTTTGACTTCTAAAATATTTTCTTTGGGCAGTAGATGATAATCATCAACGACACATGTTTCTGATGAGACAATGATGTAGCCATCTTTTTTGATGATGGTCATTGGCCTAACCCCCCAAGGATCACGAAAGACATAGATTCTGTCTTTGATCATCAGGATTGAGCTATAAGCAGCTTTGACATTGAGCATCAGTTTTTTGATAGCCTCTTCTAAATTGGCTATTTTGCCGTCAGCATGAAAGTAAAGATAGCGAAGGATCAACTCTCCATTATTAGCCGAAAGAAATTCTACACCTTCTTTCTCTAGAACCTTTCTTTCTTGTTGATAGCTAGGAACATCACCATTACTGATAAAGGCAAGGCGACCATTGGCGGTGTCTAGGAAATGGGGTTGAGCATTCACTCGTGAATTACTGCCAGCTGTTGGATAGCGGGTATGTCCGATCATAATCAGGGGTTTATCTCCTTTGATTTCCTTTGTATCAGCAAATACTTGTGAGATAAAACCAATACCCTTTTCAACATATACTGGCCCGCCATTACTATAGGCAATACCACAAGAATCTTGACCGCGGTGTTGTACCATATGGAACATTTCAAAAAAAGTGCTGACTAGATTATTTGAATTGCCACTAAATTTATTAGCAATTACTCCGAGTATTCCGCACATCAGTTTCTCCTTTGGTTAAATTTTGTTAAGGATCTATTTGTAAAAAGGTATTGTAGGAGATATTTAGGTTGATGTCAATTGTCAAAGGCTCTATAGCATTTAGTGTGGTGGATAAATCAAAAATAGTGGTAAAATTAGCTATAAAATAAAGCTTCCCAACTTTAAGCTAAAAATAACCACTA
>PFMC01000034.1 GCA_002785295.1 Candidatus Komeilibacteria bacterium CG_4_10_14_0_8_um_filter_37_78 | reverse complement strand
ATTTTTAACCCTTAAGTAACCAGCTGCCAGCCAAAGGCTGGTCCGCCTCAGGCGGAAACTACCACCCCAGCATAGATACTCAATTTTTATAACTCATCCATTATACATCTTTTTTCAATTTTGGCAAGACCAGCCGAAGTAGCCAAGCAAAAATTACTAAGAAAATAACAAAAATACTAAAAATTTGTGGCCACCGCATACCAACAACCACTAAAGTATGATCAATCCTCAAAAACTCTAAACTAAAGCGAATGATACTATAACCAACTAAATAGCCAGAAAAAACTAGGCCAGGCCAACGAATCAATCTATTAAAACTAAAATACAAAATAATAAACAAAATCAAATTTAATAATGACTCATACAAGAATGTTGGGTGATAATAAACGGTTTGCATTAACTCTAATGGTCTATTGATTTCGTTAATAAAAATGCCCCAAGGCAAATCAGTGGGCTGACCAAAAATTTCTTGATTAAAATAGTTTCCCCAACGACCAATAGCTTGCCCAAGAATAATGCCTAATGACATAATATCTAAAACTAAAAATAATGACCATTGCTGACGACGACAAAATAAATAGACAATGGCAGCACCAAAAATGATTGCGCCATGAATAGCTAATCCTCCTTGCCACACCTTAAAAATATCTAGTAAATGTTCTTGATAATAAGTCCATTCCAAAAAGACATGGTAAAGACGAGCGCCTAGCAAACCAGACAACAAAACATAAAAAACAAGTTTATCCCATTGTGCTTTGGCAAACTCTTGTTGCTGGGCCAGTCGATTGACCAGCCACAAACCAACAAGGATGGCGATCACCATGATCAGACCATACCAGTGAACACGAAACCAGCCGATCTCAAATAAGATCGGCTGGGGATGATAAGTATGTAACCAATTAAACATTAATTTGCTAATTGTTGATCGATAATTTGTTTAAACTGCTCATAAGGTAAAGCGCCCTTAACCAATTGACCATTAACAAATGTTCCTGGTGTGCCGGTCACGCCATTGGCACCACCCTCTTGATAGTCGCTATTGACCTTAGCGGCATATTTACCACCATCAACACAGTCTGTAAAATCTCCCGTATCTAAACCAATTTGTGTTGCCACTTGATAGAGAATAGCATCGCCTTGTTGTAGATCATCTTGATTGGCAAAAAGACTATCTGTAAACTCCCAAAACTTACCCTGTTCATTGGCACATTCAGAGGCTTCTGCCGCCTTCCTAGCCATAGGATGGATGGAGTCTAGTGGAAAATGACGATAAACCCAAGCGACATCATCACCGTAATCAGCTACTAGCTGAGCAATTGTGGTGTGAGCACTTGAACAATATGGACATTGGAAATCAGAAAATTCTACTAAAGTAACTTTTGGATTCTTAGCACCTCTGACTGCCTCACTCTTACCAATACCTCGCAAACCAGGAGCTGTACCACCACTTGGTGGATTGGTGTTGATAATCGCTGGTTGATCATTATTACTTGAACCTTCACCATCACTAAGCACGATACCCAAAAGGATAAAGAAACCAACTACAAAGGCAATCAAAATGCCAATCACTAAACCAATGATAAATCCATTCTTACTGGAAATATTTGACCATAAACTTTTTTCGTCTTTATCAAACATAAATATTTTTTTTAATGATTAAAGTTGCTATATTATAACAAAATTATTGATTACTTTGCAAACCAATCAAATAAGCTTCGATCAATTCTTGCCACTGACTACGAGTCAAAAGCCCACTAATGACTTCCCCATTAATAAAATATGTTGGTGTCCCGCGCAAGTCCAAACTCAAACCATCAGCCAAATCTTTTCTGACTTGATAACCATATTTTTCACTGGTATAACAAGTGTCAAAATCTTGTGTGTTTAAACCCAAATTTTTAGCAATGGTAAAAAAGGTTGTTTGACTAAAGTTGTCTTGCTGCGCAAATAATTGATCATGGTATTGCCAAAACTTATCTTGCTCAGCAGCGCAAGTACTGGCAATGGCAGCGCCCCATGCTTCAGGATGAATATCTGCTATCGGAAAATGACGATAAGTCAGATTGATGATCCCGGCATACTGTTTGGCTAGATCTACTACCACCGGGGAACCTTGAGCGCAATAAGGACATTGGAAATCTGAAAATTCTACGATTTCTATCAAAGCATTGTCAGCCCCTAGCTCTGGACTATAATCATTGTAAAGCAAAGCATAATATGCCTGCAGACTATTGAGTGCTGACTGAGAATTCATCTCACGCACTTTATTGAAAACTGCTAGAGAGAAACTAAGAATAGTGGCCAGTAAAACAACTAGTAAAGCAATGAGTATGATCCCCCATTTCTTTTTGTACCATGGTAATAACATTTGATAAGTTTTCATAGTCATCCTCGATAATTTTCTAAATGCCAAGCAAGTTTCATGATCTTGCCTTCGGCTAATGGTTCACCCATCAATTGCAAACCAATCGGCAGACTATCCTGATCTTTACCCACGGGGATAGAAATCGCTGGCGAACCAACAATATTTGCCACCACTGTATAAATATCTGATAAGTACATCGTCAAAGGATCACTGGTTTTGTCACCAAGTTCAAAGGCTGTCGTTGGTGTAGTCGGACTAATGATCGCATCATATTCTTGCCAAATGTCATTCAGCTCTGCCTTTAACATTTTTTGCACTTGTAGGGCTTTCTTATAATAAGCATCGTAATAACCAGCAGATAAGACATAGGTGCCAATCAAAATTCTTCGCTTTACTTCTGCTCCAAAACGCTGTCCTCTAGTTTGTTTGTAAACCTGCCACAATTCTTCTGCTTCAACTACATTACCATAGCGAATACCATCAAAACGTGCCAAGTTGGCAGAGACTTCTGCAGGCATAATAGTATAATAAATAGCCAAAGCTCTTTCTAATAAAGGTACGTCAACTTCTTCAATGTTCACTCCTTTGTCCGTCAATTTCTCAATAGAAACTAGCATGCGATCTCTGATCTGCTTGGGTAAATCAGCAGACAAATATTGTTTTGGTAAAGCCACGCGCATACCCACGATATCCTCTTTGATCATTTTTGAATAATTCGGTACTACTGCGCCAAGACTAGTTGCGTCATAAGGACATTGGCCAGCAATTGCTTCCATAATAATCGCTACATCTTCAACTGTTTTAGTAATCGGTCCAATTTGATCAAAAGAAGAAGCCATCGCAATTAGACCATTGCGAGAGACACGTCCATAGGTTGGTTTCAGGCCAACCACACCACAAAAGCTGGCTGGCTGACGAATTGATCCCCCGGTGTCAGTCCCTAAAGCATAAACACAAAGGTCAGCAGCCACTGCAGCTGCACTACCACCAGAAGAACCACCTGGGACCTTACTAATATCATGGGGATTTTTTACCGCACCATAACTACTATTTTCATTGGAGGAACCCATGGCAAACTCATCACAATTTGTTTTACCCAAAATGACAGCATTATGATTTTCTAATTTATTAATCACTGTCGCACTATAAGGCGGCAGATAATTGTCCAATATTTGTGAGCCGGCAGTCGTCCGTAAATCTTTGGTAACAATTGTATCTTTGATCGCCACTGGCACTCCCTCTAAAAAATCTACTTGGCCAGTCTCTGCTATCTTCTGATCCACTCCTCTGGCTTGCTCTAAAGCCTGATCATTGATCGTAATAAAAGCATTGAGCTCCAGATTTGCTTCAGCAATCCGATTTAAATAATGCTGTGTTAGCTCCACAGCTGTTGCTTGGCCATTTGCTAAAAGCTCCCTGACCTGGACGAGATTTAAGTTATCCAATTTATTTGTCATAATGAAAAACGGGTTTAGCCTTGATCAAACCATCTTCTTGTTGAGGAGCATTATCCAAAATACACTGCCGAGCATTATCGACTGGTGGTGCTACCATATCATCGCGCCAAACATTAATATTTTTTACTGGATCAGAAAATTTATCAACTTCACTGATCGTGACTTCATTGAGTTGACCAACATAATTCAAAATATTACTAAGCTGACCATACATCACCTCTATTTCTGGCTGACTGACCTCTAACTTCGCTAATTCTGCCAAGTATTGTATTTGTTCTTTCTTAAAATCCATAGATGATAATCGAAAATTTCTAAGTGACCTGCCCGCAATGCTTCGCACCGCGCCCGCTATGATAAGCGTAGAGTTTTGAGCGAGTAGCAATGCAGACGGAAAAATTAAATATAATTTTAAATTTTAATTTTTGACCTTTTAATTAATGCTTACATTATAGCTTATTCTATTAATTTTAGAAAATCAGCTTCTGATAATATTGTAACTCCCAATTTCTGCGCTTTTTGATACTTAGAACCTGGTTCTTCGCCGACTACCAGATAGCTTGTCTCTTTGCTAACAGCCGCACTTATTTTGCCACCCAAACTTCTGATCTTCTGCTGGGCTTGTTCTCGTGAAAAACTAGTCAAAGATCCTGTAATAACAAATGACTGCCCTGCTAACTGGCCAGTGCGATTGCTTTGATATGGCTTGATCTTGATCCCCAAGCCAAATAGTTTATTAATAAATCCTTGCTTTTCTATTAACCATGTCAGTAGTGATTGTGCTACTTTATCGCCAATATCATTAACCGTTAACAATTCATCAAGTTGTGCTTTTTGAATATTCTCAAAAGAACCAAAATGGTCAGCTAAGGCAATCGCTGTTTCTTGACCAACGTGTCTGATGCCCAAAGCATAAATAAAATTGGGCAGGGCTATCTCTTTGGCTGCAGCTAAAGCAATAACTAGATTGCTAGCTGACTTTTCAGCGAATCTTTCTAGTGGTGCCAAATCACCAACTGTTAACTCCCACAAATCAGCCGCATCTTTAATCAAACTTTCATTTAACAATTGTTCAATAATTTTTGGTCCCAAACCTTCAATATTAAAAGCTGGCCGACTAACAAAATGAATAATATTTTCCATCTCAATTGCAAAACATTTGTCATTGCTACAATAGTGGTTAACTTCTCCGTCGTGTTGGACAATGACACTGCTACAAATTGGACATTTGGTGGGCAAACTAAATTTCTTCTCTTTACCTGTCCTGAGTTTAGTTAAAACCTCTACTACGTCAGGGATGATATCGCCTGCTTTTTGAATCACTACTGTATCTCCCAAACGAACATCTAGTCGCTCTATTTCATCAGCATTGTGTAAAGTTGCCCGAGAAACTATCGAGCCGGCAATACTGACTGGTTTGAGCCTAGCAACGGGTGTCAAAGCGCCAGTCCGACCAACTTGAACAATAATATCTTCGACAATAGTGGTTACCTTTTCTGGAGCAAATTTATAAGCTAAAGCCCACCGTGGTGCTTTGCCAGTATAACCCAAAACTTTTTGTAACTTGAGATCATTAACCTTAATCACCAAACCATCGATCCCATAATCTTGCTTATTTCTCTTATTATCCCATTGCTGATAAATCTTTTGCACCTCCTTTAAATTATGGCAATACTGATAATGCTGATTGACCTGGAATCCATGCTGGGCGAGAAACTGCAATTGATCCTCTTGTGTCTTGATTGCTTGATTGTCTAACAAATCAATACCATAAATATACGAATCCAATC
>PFMC01000060.1 GCA_002785295.1 Candidatus Komeilibacteria bacterium CG_4_10_14_0_8_um_filter_37_78 | reverse complement strand
GCAGTATGTGTTGGGAATACTCTTTTATCGCTTTATCAGCGAAAACCTTACCAACTACATCAATGCCGATGAACGTCGTGCAGGCAGGAAAGATTTTGACTATGCCACACTTTCAAATAAAGAAGCAGAGTTTGGGCGAGCTGATACTGTGAAAGAAAAAGGGTTCTATATTTTACCAAGTGAGCTTTTTGTAAATGTTCGCAAGAATGCACGCAATGACGCTAATCTTAACGAAACCCTGACTACCGTTTTTCGTAATATTGAAAATTCGGCAAAAGGTGCAAATAGCGAAGATGATATCAATGGCTTATTTGATGACCTTGATGTAAACTCTAATAAACTGGGTGGCACAGTAGAAAAAAGAAATCAGAAACTTGCTAAACTCTTTGAATCTATCGGTGACCTTCGTTTAGGCAACTACTCCGACAACACTATTGACGCCTTCGGTGATACCTATGAATTTTTGATGACCATGTATGCCTCTAACGCTGGTAAGTCTGGAGGCGAATTTTATACTCCCCAAGAAGTCAGCGAACTTCTGGCGGAAATCACGACGGTTGGTAAAACAGACGAAAATAAAGTTTACGATCCAGCCTGCGGTTCCGGCTCTTTGCTTCTCAAATTCGCCAAAGTTCTCGGTAAAGAAAATGTTAGGCAAGGCTTTTTTGGTCAGGAAATCAATCTCACTACCTACACCCTCTGCCGTATCAACATGTTCTTGCATGATATCAATTACAACAATTTTGATATTGCTCACGGCGATACGCTTATAGATCCGAAACACTGGGACGACGAGCCGTTTGATGCCATCGTTTCCAATCCACCGTACTCTATTCATTGGGAGGGTGATGCTAATCCGCTCCTGATTAATGATCCACGTTTTTCTCCATCTGGAGTATTGGCGCCAAAGAGTAAGGCTGATCTCGCGTTTACTATGCACATGCTCTCGTGGCTGTCTACCAGCGGAACAGCGGCGATTGTTGAATTTCCCGGTGTTCTCTATCGTGGTGGCGCGGAGGGTAAAATAAGAAAGTATTTGGTAGATAACAACTATGTCGATGCAGTTATCCAGCTTCCACCCGACCTCTTTTTTGGTACGACCATCGCTACCTGTATCATCGTGCTCAAGAAAAGCAAGAAAGATAACAAGACGTTTTTTATCGATGCTTCTGCTGAGTTTGTGCGTGGTGGCAATAAAAATAAGCTGAGTGAAGTAAATCGCAAAAAGATTTTGAACGCCTTTACTGCTCGCCAAGATGCAGTCTATTTTTGCAAGCTCGTTGATAATAAAACCATTGCCGAGAATGACTACAATATCGCCGTATCAAGCTATGTGGTGGGCGAGGATACTCGCGAAGTAGTAGACATCACCACGCTCAACGCAAAAATTTCCAAGATTGTTGCAAGACAAAATGAACTCCGCACCGCGATTGATAAAATTGTGGCAGATATTGAGAATGATTAGATATGATTAATAAGATATTAAAACTCAAAAATCTTGGTAGATTGAATATACCAACAAATGACATTTCTGAAAACAAGAATGATGATTTTTCTTTTAAGAAAAATACACTGATTTTTGGCGATAATACTTATGGAAAGACAACTCTCGTTTCAGTCTTTAAATCACTGCAAACCGGTGAGTCTTTAGAAAATAGAAAGAAATTTAGATCGCAGAATAGCATTGAAATTAAAATAGAAAACTTTAAAGAAGGGCAGGTTGTTTTTCATGAGTATAACAAAGAATCTTGGAAAAATAACAATATTTTAATCTTTGATAATGATTTTATTAAAGATCATATTTTCTCTGAGGATCAAATAAAGGGAGAGCATCTCAAATCATTACCAAGAGTTCTAATTGGCAATAGTATTAAACAAGACATAGATTATATTAACTCGATCGTTAAATGTGAGGTGAGTAATTGTGGATCATGTGAATTTTGTCTGAATGCTAAGTTTGCTACATTTAAAAATTCGTTTAACAGAAGCTACTCACTTGATCGTTTCCAGGAGATTAGCAAGGAGGTTGTAGATGTAAACCAAAAAATAAAAGATAACGAAGATATTTTATCCATAGATGAAAAACTGTCAGAACTAAAAGTACAATCTAAAAAATCAATTTTTTATACATTAGACATAGATGCTTTTGAAACACTCTTTAAAAACAAGATAAATAATGTTTTTGAATCTTTAATAAACCAACATTTATCAGAGAATACTAATAACCTAGATAAAGCTAAGGGTTTTTTAGGCTACGGTCTTAAATTAAAGAAGGACGATATTTGCCCTTTTTGTTCACAAGATACAGAGCAGGTTAAAAATTTTATGGATAGCCTATCTAAGTATTTTGATAAAGAATATCTTGATTTTAAAGATAGAATTGAGAACGAGTCGAATTTATTTTTGTCTTTTGATCTAGAAAAGGAGTTGCTATCTTTTGGAAAATTAGGGTTTTCTAAAATTGAAGAATCAGTAAATAAAGCAAAAATAGAAGAAGCTCTTAAAAATGTAAAAATAAAAATAGAAAGAAAAAAGGAAGATTTAAATTTTGACTGTAATTTTGGAGAAGATAAGAGCTTTATTCTACTAAAACAAACATTTTTAGGTGCTAAAGTTTTTTTAAATGAAGTGATTAACAAACAAGCTCTTACATACTTAGAAAAGACAAAAATAAATAGTGAAATAACTACTTTTAAATTGAATAAATATAGATACACGGAGGAAGGCGCGGAATTTTTTAAGAAGTACGGAATAATAGAATCGGAACTTAAGGAAAAAAATAAAAGTAAGGTGTTGGCGCAGACTGCTTTGAAAGAAAAAGTTGACGAAATCTTTAAAAAAAATCTATCAGATATCAATACCTCTCTTAAAGGTCTTAAGGCTGATTTTCAGATTACAAGATTTCAACCATCAGTAGATAATAGAGATAAAAATAATTATCTGAAGATTAATGAGTATTTATTTGAGTTTATAGATATTCAAGGTAACTCTATCTCAGTCGAAATTGGAAAGTTTAAAGAGACATTCAGTGATAGTGATAAAAGGCTTCTTGGCTTTGCGTTTTTCTTGTCATCTCTTAAGAATGATCTCGATTTAGAGAATAAGATTATTATTCTTGACGACCCATTTGCTAGCTTTGATATAAACAGAAAAGAAGAGACGATTAAACTGTTCGACAGTATTAAAAATCTCGATAATAAGGAGCCAGAACAAAAGATTATTTTTACCCATGAAAAAAGTTTTTACTGTCAGTTAAATAAGTTGATTTCTTCCAATGATAAGAAGTTACTGAAGTTAAATTGCAGTGTCTCTCATAATGGTTCAATGTTCGAACTTGTCGATATTAAAAAATTTGAGTCTGACAAATATTATGGTGATTTGGATTACATAAATAAAGCTATTAATACTAATAATAATCTAGACGAAGCTCTGCCAAAAGCAAGAGAGTGTGCCGAATATTTATTAAGAGCGAAATACATAAATACATTAGAAAATTATCGCGATGAAAATGGAATTCCAATTAATTTTAATATTGATTCCATAAATAGTTCCCTAAAAGCAATTGATAATAAATGCGCAGTTAAAGCTCAATTGTTAGGTCTTGAATTGCATAAGTTTCATCATAATCAGCCTCAATGGAAAACAGATTTATCTGATACTGTAAAAAATAAATCCCTTAAAGATTTTGTTGGATTAATTGAACAAATCTAATTATGACACCCCACCAATCAAAAATTGAAAAACTGATCGCCCAACTCTGCCCGAATGGGGTGGAATTTAAGGAGTTGGGGGAACTTGTTAATATTTTAGATAGTCAAAGAAGCCCAGTAACACGAGAAAAACGAGAAATTGGAGAAGTCCCTTATTATGGTGCAAATGGTATTCAAAGCTATGTTAAAGACTATATTTTTGATGGAACTTTTTTGCTAATGGGTGAAGACGGAAGCGTTATAAATAAAGATGGCTCACCAGTATTAAATTGGGTAAGTGGAAGAATTTGGGTTAATAATCATGCTCATATTCTAAGCGAAATTAAAGACAAGGCTCTTTTACGATATATTTATTTCAGTCTACAAAAAACAGATGTTACAAAACTAGTGAGAGGAACTCCTCCGAAATTAAACCAGCAAAGTTTACGAGGTATCAAAATCCCTCTCCCACCCATTGCAATCCAAGAAGAAATTGTCACTATTCTTAATAGTTTTACAGAGCTGGAAGCAGAGCTGGAAGCAGAGCTGGAAGCAAGAGAGAAGCAGTATGAGCATTATCGCTTGGAACTTTTGATGTTTGGTGAAGGTATAGAATGGAATACATTAAGCGAAGTTGCTCATTTTATGAATGGCAAAGGACACGAAAAACATATTGATGAAAACGGTAAGTATATTGTTGTCAATTCAAAGTTTGTTTCAACCGAGGGGAGAGTAAAAAAATATTCGGTCAAGCAAATTAGTCCTGTTTCAAAGAATGACCTTCTAATGGTCATGAGCGATTTGCCAAATGGAAAAGCATTAGCAAAATGTTTTTATGTTGATGAAAATGATAAATACACATTAAATCAACGAATCTGCGCTTTGACTGTAAAAAATAATGAAAAAATAAATGCAAAATTTCTATTTTATATCTTAAATAGAAACAAACAGTTACTACGATATGACAG
Organism: Candidatus Komeilibacteria bacterium CG_4_10_14_0_8_um_filter_37_78; assembly: GCA_002785295.1. GTDB lineage: Bacteria > Patescibacteriota > Patescibacteriia > UBA1558 > UBA1558 > UBA1558. Next base: position 1,756 of record PFMC01000060.1, on the reverse strand, counting down.
CGGCGCCGATCAAACAAATTTGCGAAAAGATGATATTTTGGAAATTAAAATCCCAGTTCCATCAATCGCCGAACAGGAAAGAATTGTGAAGATTTTAGATAAATTCGATGCCCTCGTAAACGACATTTCAATTGGCTTGCCGGCGGAACTTTCGGCTCGCCGGTTGCAATACGAATATTATCGAGGGAAGCTTTTAACTTTCAACGAATATGCCAAATAATAATAGATACAATTTAGTTGCTGAAAATCCACAAAGTACTGTCGTGGGTGAGTATGTGACGGACGGTGTGCGCGTTGCTCATTATCAAAGTGAGGCGGACTTGGAGCGGGCTTTTATCAAACAACTTGAGATGCAGGCGTACGAGTATCTACCCATTACCTCTGAGGCCGATTTGGTATTGAATTTGCGCAAGCAACTAGAGAAACTCAATGATTTTGCTTTTATCGATAGCGAGTGGGAACGGTTTTTTGCCAGTGAACTTGCCAACCCAAATCAAAGCATTGCCGAAAAGACCGCCACCATTCAAGAAGACCATATCAAAAACCTGACGCGCGAAGATGGCACGACCAAGAATGTGTACCTCATAAAAAAGGACAACATCCACGACAATAGTTTGCAGGTAATCAATCAATACGCCACCGAGGACGGGCAGCGTCCTAATCGCTATGATGTGACGGTTCTGGTAAACGGGTTGCCTTTGGTGCATGTCGAGCTCAAGCGCCGTGGCGTGGCTATTGCTGAGGCGTTCAATCAGATCAATCGTTACAGCCGAGAAAGTTTTTGGGCATCATCAGGGCTTTTTGAATATGCGCAGTTGTTTATTATTTCCAACGGCACACATACTAAGTATTACAGCAACACCGTCCGTTCGGAGCATATCAAAGAAGCTGGTGAGGGTGCGGTGAAAAAAGGAAAACGCTCGAGCAACAGTTTTGAATTTACTAGCTGGTGGGCAGATGCTACCAATCGACCGATTACGGATCTGATGGATTTTGGGAAGACATTTTTTGCTAAGCATGCGCTTCTGAATATCTTGACCAAGTACTGCGTGTTCACTACGGATCATCAACTTTTAGTAATGCGACCATATCAGATTGTCGCAACCGAGAGAATACTCAGTCGTATCGAAGTCAGCACCAACTACAAGAAACTTGGCACGGTTGAAGCAGGTGGGTACATTTGGCACACGACCGGATCGGGAAAAACTTTGACCAGTTTCAAGACCGCACAGCTCGTGAGTAAGTTGGCGTATGTGGATAAAGTGGTGTTTGTGGTTGACCGCAAAGACCTAGATTATCAGACTATGCGAGAATACGACAAGTTTGAGAAAGGTGCGGCTAATAGCAATACCAGTACGGCAATTTTGAAGAAGCAACTGGAAAATCCGAACGTGCGAATTATCATCACCACCATTCAGAAGCTCGATCGTTTTATTGGGTGCAATTCCGAGCATGCAATTTTTGATGGGCATGTCGTGCTTATTTTTGACGAATGTCACCGTTCACAATTTGGCGATATGCACGCTGCGATTACCAAGACATTTAAGAACTATAATTTGTTTGGTTTTACCGGTACACCAATTTTTGCCATGAATGCTAGTGCTGGCGGACGACCGGATTTGAAAACTACAGAGCAAGCTTTTGGTGAAAAATTGCACACCTACACAATCGTGAATGCAATTGCTGATAAAAATGTCTTACCATTTAAGGTTGATTATGTTTCTACGGTTCGAGAAGCGGAGAATATTGAAGATGC
>PFMC01000002.1 GCA_002785295.1 Candidatus Komeilibacteria bacterium CG_4_10_14_0_8_um_filter_37_78 | reverse complement strand
AAATGCTTAAATATGAGGATAAATTAGGCTGATTTGATAGGGGTATGACATTTCTATTTTGCTCAAGTATGACATTATCATATTGCTTTGACATAATAGCCCAAATCCTTGACTTAAGCCCAAAAAAGATGTAAATTAATTAACTATACCTTGTAGCCATTTGAGCTAAATTTGGGGGGAGAATGAATAAAGAATTTAATGTTAAGTCAAAAACAACAAATCAATAACCGCCTGCAACAAGCAAAAAATATCTTATTGATCAGCAAAGCAGCTTATCATGGTGATGATGTTTCAGCCCTATTAGCGTGGTATAAATTTTTACTCTCTCTTCATAAGAGTTGTGATGTTATTATTGATAATTTTTCGCTACGGCCTGAATATAAGTTTTTACCTGGTTGGCAAAATATTAAAAAGCAAATCAATAAACTAAAAAAGTTTACCCTTAGTGTCAATATTGCTCAAACAAAATTAGAAGACTTTAGCTATGACATAACGGGTGATGAATTATTATTATACCTAACTCCACAAAAGGGATTTTTTGAAGCAAAGGACGTGCAGATCAAAGACATTGACTTCAAATATGATTTGATCATCTGTCTGGGCGTACAAGATTATGATGCACTAGGCTCCATTTACAATGAACACGCCGACTTCTTCTTACAAACACCAGTAATCAATATTGATAATCATCAACTCAATGAACATTTTGGTGAGATTAATGAGGTTGATATTACAAAGACTTCCATAGCGGAGATGAGTTATGATTTGTTTAATTTTATTAATAAAGATCTGATTGATCAAGAAATTGCTACTTGTTTACTCACTGGTTTAATCCAAGCGACAAAAAGTTTTAAAACAACCAATGTTAATTCACAGACTTTACAAGTTGCCAGTGAACTAATAAAACTGGGCGGTAATAGAAAAGAAATAGTCGACAGACTGTTTAATACCAAATCAATTCCCATACTTAAACTGTGGGGCAAGATATTGACTCGACTACAAGTTGAAAGTAAATATAGTATTGTTTGGTCTTATCTTGATCGTGATGATGTGCTTAATTCTGGAGCCGAAGAAAAAGATCTGATTGGCTCTATTGATGAATTGATCATGACTTCACCGCAAGCAGAGATAGTAGTTATCTTCTATACTGCTGGACATAATCAAACCAGAGTTTACTTATACTCAACAAGAAATTTTGATTCACTAAGACTACTGGACAAATATAATCCTACGGGTAATAAAGACTTGGCTTTCTGTCAGATAAATCAGCCTGTAGAAGAAGTTACTAGCCATGTTATTGAACATCTAAAAAATAAGGTTTCCTTTCTACTGCCTTAACAAAAAGGCTTAAATAGGATAAAATAGTACTTGTTAATCCATTACCCTCAGGGTGGCGGGTAGATCGACTAATAACTTTTTTAAAGCCAGAAGTGTTATAAGTAACGAATAACTGAAGAGATATATCATTAACAACGAGTGATTATATCTTTCTCAATCCCGTCAGACGGGATCGAAAAGGAAGAGGCTGGGTGAATCAAGCGAAATAGCTCTTGCTAGTCAAGAGATATGAAGCGGTGAACCCAGACTATGACGCGGGTGCATAGCTCAGTTGGTTAGAGCGCGGCTCTTATAAAGCCGAGGTCGATGGTTCAAGTCCATCTGCACCTACCATTTTTTATAAACATTGGGGCGTATAGCTCAGATGGTTAGAGTGCTACATTGACATTGTAGAGGTCCCAGGTTCAATTCCTGGTACGCCCACCATTTAATTTAATATTATCTAAAAGTTCTATACATAAAACAAGATGCAAATGGTTACCCGCCTGCCCTGCCTACCGGCAGGCAGGCGGCAGGCAGGGAGCGCTACATTGACATTGTAGGCCCAGCCGCTCGCGAACAGCTTGGGTAGAGCTCAGAGGTTCAAGCCCTCTCGAACCAACCATTCTCCGTTCTTCGAACTACGAATTGCGGAGACATTTTAAAAACTTTCTTCACACGAAGATTGTTTTTTGATTAGTCCTCACGATTCTCCTAAAATTTATTCAACATTGACAAAACACAAACAATAAACTAGATTAGAGATAATGAGGCCCTCAGTAAACGTGATCATGAATATTGGAGATAAATCAAAAGAAGTTTTTCGACCGTTCTAAAACGAAGCCATCCTTACCCTGAACGACTCATAAAAACTCCTACTGATGTGTGATTACGAAAGAGACTGAGGGTCTCTTTCTTTTTTATTGACAAACATAACGCTGTATGATAATTTGACCATACAAAATAGCTCCTTTAAAAAAGGAAAAAATATGGATGACAAAAACGTTCAACTAAGCCAACACAATTTTTACTTGTTGGGTTATTTAACAATCGCAGTTCTTTGGTCAATGCTGCAATTCATTGCAGTGTTCGTTGGTATTCTCTGGCTCACTTTAAATTTATCTAACCTTCCTACCTTATCCTACAATAGTGCCATCGTTAGCAACAAAATAATCACCAAGCACGACCTTAACGAAGAACTCTTTGTAGAACTTGATAAACCCTGGGAAAAATTACCTACCCGCTTTATGCCTGGTGTGAAATGTGGGACCAACAATTATATTTGGAAAAGAGAAGTTTGATAAAAAATAAACCAGCCCTAATCATTGCTTGGCTAATGGTCATTGTTTGGCTGGGATCAGCTTATATTCTGCAAAAAAACATGCAAGTAGAAACAACCATTTCCAAGAAGATAATGATCCCCTGTGTACTATTAACCGCATTAAATGTTTGGCTATTGTACTCAGTATCTTTGTGGAATCTATTACCAATCAAGATTCTAACCATGCACTAAAAAAATCCCTGTCGGACTCAGCTCAACAGGGATTTTAATTTATTCTTGAGGGTAAGGCACTGAACCTTTTTTCTTTGCCTCTTCGATTGCAATATCATCATCTGGATCTATAAACTTCTGACAAATACCTGGCCAGTGCTGATGGATATAATATAATCTTCGTGCTCGACTATCAAAATTCTTTGCAAAAAAATGATCATGAGCCTCTTCGTGGCTCTTTTTTGACTGCCCACAAACCTTACACTGTGTTTCTAACAATTGTTCCTCCTGATATTATCTACTATTTTTACTTTGTTATTTCATTATATGATATTTCCGAAATGTCTTGTATGACCGCTTCTAGAATAGCCCGACTACTACTCCCCTTAGTCATTACACAAATTAAATAATCTTTATCTGTATATACTATCCCACAATCGTGGAATTGGGCAGAGCTAGGACTTTCATTATTAATATGATAACCAAACTTATTAGCAAGTACTATCCCTTCAGGTAAAGCTGCCGCTAAACCCTGATCATAGTTTGTGCTAGCCAATAATGATAATGCGTATTCAGACATCTCATTATCTAAATAAGAGGCATTATATAATACTCGAAATAAAGTAGAAAATGTTTTAACAGATAAAATATTTTGCTGATCAATATCTGCCGGACTGATAATGCCTAGCTCAGACCAGACCATAACCTGCTTTTCACGTGCTATACGATCGTGCATATAATCAACCAATAAACTAGCTGCTAAATTATCCGAATTAACAATCATATATCTGATTAATTCATCAACAGTGTAACTTTGACCAGCTTGTATTTTCAAATCATTATTAGTAATATTATTTTTCTGATCAAAACGACCGTCATATTCTACCTGCTCTGACAAAAGACCACTTTCAGTTTCAGCAAACTTAAGATAAGAAATCATAATTGGTACTTTGTATAGACTGGCTGGATCAAACTTCAAATCTTCGTTGATGCCAATCCATGGTCCATTATTCAAATCTCTAATATAGACACCAATGTCTGAAATACTATTATCTGCTAATTTACTAGTAATATAGTTTTCTAGCTTTGCCTTTAACTGATTAAGTGGTTTTAATTTAAAACCATCATAAAAATCACATTCCAACAAAGGATTGATCAGCTGATAATCTCCCTGCAGACGTAATTGTGACGAACTTACACTATCGCCAAATAAGTAACCATTATAAAAATAGCCCAACAAAAACCCTAATCCGAGAAAAAAAATAACTGCGCTCAACAGCCCTAAATGAGATTTTTTTATAATTGTCATATTTTTGAAGACAGCAAGCTAAATATATTATAACTAAAATAAATAGTCAAGCTATCTAAAACTACGACCAAAGGTTGACATAACCGTATAAACCTATAAGCTATAGTGACCGATTAAACAATTAGCAATAACTCCTGTATAATACAACTAATGGGAAAAAAGACCGAACAATTCACCTATCAAGGAGATGCCGACAAAAAACGTCTGGATCATTTTTTGCACGAACAGCTGCCCGAGCTTTCTCGCTCCGCTATCCAAAAGCATATCAAAAGCGGTAATGTGACAATTAATGATACTGTAGCTTTAAGACCACATCACTGGTTAAAGAATAATGAAGTCATTACTTGGACCAATGTAGAAATCAAACCACAGAATTTTAATCCAGCACTTTTGGAGAAAATAGAAATCATTGATCAAACTGATGATTATCTAATTATTAGTAAACCAGCTGGTCTCTTAACCCATCCTACTAATAATCAACCTAATAATATTTCCTTGATCACCTGGTTGGTTGATAATTTTCCCCAAACAGAACATCTTGGCGAAGATCCTCTAAGACCAGCCTTGGTTCATCGGCTAGACAAAGATGTTTCTGGTCTGATGGTCATCCCTTTAACACAAGTCTACTTTGAAGAATTAAAACAACAATTCAAATTACGAACAGTCAATAAAGAATACCTAGGATTGATTCATGGCCAGCTAGAAAAAGTTGAGGGCATTATTGACCTGCCGATTAGTCGCTCCAAGACTACGGGCAAATTTTCCGCTCACTCTCATCAGCAAGGTGGCAAAGAAGCTATTACAAAATATGAAGTGGTGGAAAAATTTACAAATTACACTTTATTAAGAATCATTATTGAAACCGGACGAACTAATCAAATTAGGATCCATTTCAATTCTTTGGGGCATAGTTTAGTTGGTGATGAACTATATCACACCAAAGATATTATTAAGCCAGTCACTCTTGGTCGTCCCTTTTTACACGCTGCTAAACTTGCCTTTGAATACCGTGGTAAGATAGTGACTTATGAACTACCATTACCAGAAAAATTAGACAAATTTTTAAAGAGTCTTAAATGACACAAGGAAAATTGATCATTATCAGCGGACCATCAGCAGTTGGCAAATCAACTATTACTGCTGAAGTACAAAAACAAGTCCCTAATGTTAAGAGAAATGTCACTTATACAAACAGGGCACCACGCCCCACTGAAAAAGATGGCGTTGACTATAATTTCATTAGTGATGAAGATTTTAAAGAAAAAATTGATCATGATTTTTTTGTTGAGTGGGCGATGGTTTATGATGTCTATAAAGGAACAAGCCTTCAAGATATTAACAATGCTCTCGATTGTGGTGAAAATATCGTACTAGTAACAGACATCCAAGGGATGGCAACGATCAAGAGTAAACTACCGCAAGCACAATTGATTTTTATCCTGCCAGAATCAATTGATCAACTAAAAAATAGATTACTAGCTAGACCACAAGCTGATCCTGAAGACGTCAAGATTCGCCTTAGTAAAGCTGAAAATGAAATAGCCAAAGCTAAGGAATTATGCGATTTCTTCGTTATTAATAGAGAAAATCAACAAGAAAACACTATCGCTGAGATACTAAATATTATTAATGACAGGACTGTCAAAGCAATTTAGAAATGTCATAGTATGGGCAATTTAGAAATGTCATACTTTAATAAAATTAAATTACGTCGCCGTTAAAATTTTTTCCCGTTGA
>PFMC01000024.1 GCA_002785295.1 Candidatus Komeilibacteria bacterium CG_4_10_14_0_8_um_filter_37_78 | reverse complement strand
TGGTTATTTTTAGCTTAAAGTTGGGAAGCTTTATTTTATAGCTAATTTTACCACTATTTTTGATTTATCCACCACACTAAATGCTATAGAGCCTAAAACATTTGACATTTACCAGACTTTTTGCTAATCTAATACCATCAATTAAAACTCAATCAAAATGGAAAATATTCTTCAAATCGCACAAATAGTTACTGCGATCCTACTAGTGATCGCTGTTTTAATGCAAAACAGTGGCGCTGGACTCGGTTCTGCCTTTGGTGGTGAAAGCTCAATCAAGAGTACTAAACGAGGAGCAGAGCGAGGTATTTTTATAACTACTATAGTTTTAGCTATATTATTCTTAGGCTTGACATTACTTGATGTCTTTGTCAATTAATGCCCAAATACAAGTAACTAAACTCTGTGAAAAGAAATAACGTCATTAATATTTTGGCTAGTGCTAAAAAAATTATTGAGAAAAAAACAGACCCTGCTGACTCGGACACGGAAGCGGCGCCGAATTTTGAAGTATTAGAAAAAAGAAGTATTCAAAGTCTAAAAAGCAGCCGCCTTCCTTCTTGGTCTCAACTAAAACATTTATCTCACTTTCTATCTAATACAGAAAAGAAGGTGCTAAGAATAGCTGGTTATCTTTTGGCCATCTGTTTTATCCTTTTAGGGGTCTCTTTTTATTGGTCTCATTCTATCCTTATTGCCAGTGAGGGTGGTACCTATACTGAAGGTTTAGTAGGCTCACCAAATTATATTAATCCGCTCCTAGCTCAATACAATGATGTTGACCGTGATTTGAGCATACTACTTTTCAATGGCTTACTCCGTTATGACCAACAAGGATCTTTGGTTTTGGATTTAGCAGATGAACTTCATATCAGTGCTGATCAAAAAGAATACACCTTTACTATCAAATCTGGAGTGACCTGGCATGACGGCGAACCACTAACAGTGGACGATATCATCTTTACCATCACTAGTATTCAAGATCCTAACTGGCAGAGTCCTTATCGACTAGCCTTTGCCAATGTCATTGTTGAAAAAATTGATGACCATCAATTGAAGATTATTCTGAGCGAACCCTTAGCAAACTTCCTTCACAGTCTGACCGTTGGCATCATTCCGGAGCATCTTTGGATCTCTATCCCGAGTAGCAATGTCACTCTAGCTGAGCTCAATAAGAAACCAGTAGGTACGGGTCCTTTCCAATTTTCTTCCTTGACTAAGGATAAAAATGGCAGCATTCGAACTATTGCTTTGACTAGAAATGAGTCGTATTTTGAAAAAACTGCTTATCTAGAAACAATTAGCTTCAAGTTCTATGGAGACTATGAGACTGGTGTTCAGGCATTACGTAGCAACAATATTGAAGGCCTCAACCTATTACCCAAAGAATACGGTGATCAATTAACAAAGAATAAGAATCTTGTTTTCCACCACCTTAGTTTACCCCAATATACCGCTGTCTTCTTTAATACTCAAAAGAATGATTTATTAAAAGATAAAGCGCTCAGACAAGGACTAACGTATGCTATTGATCGCCAGAAAATCATTGACCAATCTCTAAATCGAGAAGGTAAAATAATTGATAGTCCTATCTTACCAGGATACTTTGGCTATACTGATGAGACCACAAAATATGAATATAATATTACCCTAGCCAATGAATTGCTAGATAAAACTGGTTGGCTCAAAACCGACGAATCAAACTATCGCCGCAAGAACGGTAATGACCTGACTTTTACTTTAACTACTGTAGCCAATCCTGAATATGAAAAAGCGATAAAAATTATCAAAGCTAACTGGGAAGCAGTGGGTGTCAAAACAAATCTAGCCATCATCCCTAAAGACAAAATCAAAACCGATGTAATTGAACCAAGAAATTATGAAGCCTTGCTTTTTGGACAAATCATCAAATCAGATCCTTATCCTTTCTGGCATTCATCACAAATTGCTAGTCCTGGGGTCAACCTCAGTGTTTGGGCACATCAAGGAATAGACGACTTACTAGAACAATCTCGCACCCAAACCAATATCGAAGAAAGAGCTGCTAAACTAGTAGAGTTTCAAAAAATATTAACTGACAATGTCCCCGCTATCTTCCTCTATAATCCAGTGCACCTTTATCCAGTGACCAATAAAATGCAAGGCATTAATACACAAAATATTATCTCACCTGCTGATCGTTTTAATAATATTACTAATTGGTATATTAAAACAAAACGCCAATTTTCTTGGCACAAAGACTCTGAATAATTAGTTGAAAATTATTAGACAAAAGCTAGTAGTTATCATCACCAACTACTATTTTAAACTAATTGATAAAAGTTCTAAACCATGTCGCGGTGGCGGAATTGGTAGACGCGCTAGCTTCAGGTGCTAGTGGAATTACTTCTGTGGAGGTTCGAGTCCTCTCCGCGACACCACACTCTAAAACTAATCAACTACTAATAAATAACTAAACAACTTAAACTTAATAACTAAAAAAACATGAATAACGACAATAGACACCGCTCTACAGCGCGTGTCAGAAACTACAGTAAAAAAACCAAACCCATGTCAAAAACAACTGGCTCATTTGGTGCTAATAAACTCAAAATAACCGTCTTGGGGGGAAATGAAGAGGTCGGACGTAATATGTCTATCCTAGAATATGGTGATGACATCATCATTGTGGATATGGGCTTACAATTCCCTGAAGAAGACATGCCCGGCATCGACTATATCATCCCCAACACTGAATACCTGAAAGGTAAAGAAGGTAAGATTCGTGGGGTGATCATCACTCACGCTCACTATGATCACATTGGTGCCATCCCTCATTTATCTGACAAGCTTGGCAACCCAACTTTCTATTCTTCTGATCTATCAATCAAGATAATTGAAAAAAGACAACTTGACTTCAGTGAAGCAAGTAAGTTGAAAACACATGCCGTAACTACAGACGAAAAACTAAAACTTGGCGTCTTTGATATCAGCTTTTTTGGTGTTTCTCATAATATCCCAACTTCTATGGGATTAATTATCGAAACTCCTCTAGGCATCATCGTTCATACTGGTGACTTTAAGCTAGATCTAAATTCTTCTGGCGACACACCAACGGAAATAGGTAAAATCGCTAAATTGGCTGATAAGAAAGTGTTGGCCCTGATGAGTGACTCTACTAATGCCCCCCAAGCTGGACACCAATTATCTGAATTTGAAATTCAAAGAAATCTTGATGAGATATTAAATACCAGTACTGGTCGAATGATCATTGGTACTTTTGCTTCTCTGCTAGGAAGAATCCAGCAGATAATTTGGGCTGCTGAGAATCAAAACAAGAAAGTAGTGATAGAAGGCTATAGTATGAAATCAAATGTTGAGATCGCGCAGAACTTAGGCTATCTAAAAATCAAAAAAGGAACCATGATTACAGCCAATCAAATGAAGGATTATCCAGATAATAAGATCATCATCCTCTGTACTGGCGCTCAAGGAGAAGACAATGCTGTTTTGATGCGTATTGCCAACAAAGAACACAAGACAATCAAGCTAACTAAGGGTGATACTGTGGTCTTTTCTTCTTCTGTCATTCCTGGTAATGAGAGATCTGTTCAGAAGCTAAAAGATTCACTCTACCGCCAAGATGCCAATGTCATTCACTATCAAATGGTGGATATCCATGCTGGTGGGCATGCAAAATCAGAAGACTTGAAATTGCTGATTAACCTGATCAGGCCACAATACTTCATCCCTATTGAAGGTAATCATTCTTTCTTGAGAATTCACGGTAAGCTCGCCGAAGAAGCTGGAGTAGATCCTAAAAAAATATTTATTGCAGACAATGGCCAAGTGATCGAATTCACTAAAACTGGAGGCCGTTTGACCACTACCAAAATTCCATCTGACTATGTTTTTGTTGATGGTCTTGGTGTTGGCGACATCTCTCACGTTGTCTTAAGAGACAGACAGGTAATGGCTGCTGACGGTATGCTAGTAGTGATTGCGACCGTCGACAGTAAAAACGGAAAATTATTACATTCTCCTGATATTATCTCGCGTGGTTTCATCTATATGAAAGAAAATAAAAAACTAGTGGAGCAAACCCGATCAAAAGTAAAAGCTGTACTAACAGAAAACGATTCTAAACAACCAGCAAATGATATGTATTTGAAGGATAAAATCCGTAATGAGCTAGGACAATTCTTATGGCAAAAAACTAAGAGAAGACCAATGATCCTACCAGTGATAATTGAAGTCTAAGGATAAATTAAAACTAAAAAAGTTAAAATTTAAAATGAACTTTTAACTACTAGCTTATCAATTTTAAATTCTTAATTATTGTGATAAAATAATTATATGGCAGACAAAGAACAAAAAACTTTATTCTCGGGAATTCAGCCAACTGGCAATATCCATATTGGCAATTATTTAGGTGCTCTAAAAAATTGGGTTGATCTACAAGAACAATATCGATGTATTTATTCTATTGTGGATTTACACGCTATTACCATAGATCAAGACCCCAAGAAATATCAAGAACAAATCATGGAAACAGCTATTGATATCTTGGCTATTGGCGTAGACCCAAAAAAAGCCACTCTTTTTGTGCAATCAAAAGTAACTCAGCACACTGAACTGGCTTGGATGTTCAATACTTTGACACCAATGTCTGAATTAGAACGAATGACACAGTATAAAGATAAGTCTCAAGATCATAAGGAGAATATCAATGTTGGTTTATTTGACTACCCGGTTCTACAAGCTGCTGATGTCTTACTTTATCACGCTGAAGTAGTACCAGTTGGTGAAGACCAGCTACAGCATTTGGAATTATCCAATATGATTGGTAGAAAATTCAATAATAAATATGGTAATTTCTTCAAACAGATCAAACCAGTGATCACTGCCGGCGCTCGAATCATGTCCTTAACCGAACCGGATAAAAAAATGAGCAAATCCAAAGGAGAAAAAAACTATATTGCGATTAGAGACAGTGCTGAAAATATTCGCAAAAAAGTCGCCCACGCAGTGACAGATACTGGCCCTGCCGTTGAAGGTAAAAAATCGCTTGGTGTTAACAATCTTTTTGAACTATTAAGCTTATTCTCAGATGAAAAGACAGTGGCTAAATTTGAAACGCAATATAATCAAAAAACGATCAAATATTCTGAATTGAAAAAAGCTTTGGCTGAAGCTATCATTATGACTTTAACACCAATCCAAAAGCGAATCAAAGAGATTGAAACCAATCCCAAGAAGGTTAAAGCGATTCTAGATAAAGGTGCTAAACAAGCACAAGTAATTGCTGAAAAGAATATGGCGGATATTAAGAAAAAAATGGGACTATAAAAACATTGCATACTGGACTAAACAATCATATCTACTGATGTGATTGTTTTTTTAATTGCTCTAAAATATATTTCTTCACCATCTTCAACCCACTAGATTGACCAGTTACTTGGTTAACAAATCTTCGATAATCAGTTCTGGTCTTAAATTGATCAGTGATAATCCTTGGTTTGATCAGATCATATTTAGACTTACCTAGATATTCAGCATAGCTAGACCAAGACCACTTCTCCGCTTCTTCAATACTATGTATTTGTGAATTAGCATTAATATAGGCAGATAGATAAAGAAGGTATTCATTTTGAGTAATTGGAGAGGCTTTGAATCTACCCTGAAACAAAGCTCCAGAACGATTGTATTTATGATTGAAGTAATTCGCATAACCAAGACATACTTTATGCATATAATGCGAGATACCTTAGTTTATCCTCTGTCTTATTAATAGATGGAAATGACTGGGCAAGAGGTTATAACAGATGATATCTACCAATTGACCGTTAGGAACCGGGACTCTATATAGAGTCCCGGTTCCTTCCCTTATCTTTTCTCTTTTAGCTGCTAAATGGAGACTTTCGACTGTTTGGAC
>PFMC01000020.1 GCA_002785295.1 Candidatus Komeilibacteria bacterium CG_4_10_14_0_8_um_filter_37_78 | reverse complement strand
AGAAATATTGACCACTATATTGCCAAAATTACTTTAGCCTTTTTACCACTGATTTGGATACTAAACTATCACACTAATTGACGGGGAGCCAATAGTTATCAAGTTATTAGTTTATTAGTTTTAAACTAATGACACAGCAAATTATAAAACTAAAATACTAGCCAATTCAATCCACTCATCAATCGTCAACTCTTGTGCTCTAATGTTTTCATTTAATTTCATTCTAACAATCTTCTCAGTCACTTGTTCTTTGTCCAAATGCAAACTATTGGTCAAATTATTGATCAGAGTTTTGCGCTTACCCACAAAACCACCATTGACTACTGACCAAAATTGCTTTTCCGTGATTTTAAATTGTTGTAGTGAATCAAAATATTGATGATGCAACTTGATACTGAGTATCGCCGAGTCCACTTTTGGTTGCGGATGAAAACATTCTTTACCAACAATATCGATAATCTCGGGTTGGCCATAAAACTGGACGCTAATACCCAGTCTACTCAAGTTCCCTGGTTTTGCTGTGATCCGTTCGGCTACTTCTTTCTGTACCAATAGCCACAGATCACGCGGTTTCGGTTCATAGCTCAAAAACTTTCGTAAAATGCGCGAGGTAATATGATATGGGATATTGGCAATCACTCGATAATTGTCATTACCTAGCTGCTTTACCAAGTCCATATTTTTGATACCCAAAATATCATTATTAACAATCTCCAAATTATCGTGCTCAAGTTGGAGAGTGGCCAAGACTGGCAAAACACTCTGATCATATTCAACGGCCAAAACTTTGGTAGCTCGAGTCACCAATTGTTTAGTCAAAATACCTAAACCCGGTCCAATCTCTAAGACATAGTCTCCCTTTCCCACTCCTGAACTTTTGATAATTTTTTCTAAAACATCTTCACAAATTAAAAAATTCTGCCCAGCAATATGGGTAGGTTTTAAATTGTGCATTTTGATCAGATATTTTGTTTCGATTAATAATTGATTCATACAATGCTACTAACACTTACCTTTTAACTTCTAAATTTCCCGCCTGCATCGCTATGCGAGCAAGCTCGCTTGCGAAGCATTGCGGGCAGGTGAATTTTAACTTTTTAATTATAACAACACATAAAGCCACGTAATCGCTCCAGCCATCGCAAAAATAATATAAAATGGTATCAAACCAACGCTAAACAGACTAACTAAAATCAAAGCTGCAAGACAAGCAATCAACTTACCAATAGCCAGACTCATTTCAAACATCAAAACCGTATTCATAATCGTATAATTTTTAGCATTCTCATAGGTGATTGCCTGCAAAGGGACATTGATAGTATTCTTACTGGCTCTTGATAAAGTATCCGTGAAAAAAATCGACCAAGGGCCAGCAATGATCAAACGTAAAACCCAGGACAAAGAATAAAAACTAACTCCTATTTTCAAAATTTCTCTCTTATTGATTCTATCAGCCCACTTACCAATAAAGAGAGTGACCAAGGCAGTGATCAAAGTTGCTACACCAACCAACCAGCCAATGGAAAGATAACTTGTAATAAAAATAGAAATAAAAATTGGCCAGACAACAACCACTAAGATTTCCTCGCCAAATCCCATATAAGCCAAAAACTGTTTTCTATTTTCCTTAGCAAACATTCTTTTGAATGAATACTGATAATCAACTGGTACTGGTTTAAATTTTTCTTTAGTCAAAAGCATGGGCACATTGGAGACTAATAAAAGAATGGCCACAACAATAAATAAAACTGAGAAGCCCCAAAAGTACAAAATAAATCCACCAAAGATTGGACCAACAACATAGCTAGCTGAAGTCAAAATAGTTAAAAAACTTATCTCCCGCCCCTCTTCTTGATTGCCAGAATATTTAGCAAAATTGGCATGATAGGCTGGCCAATAAAGTGACTTTTGGATCGCCCAAACTATTGGTGTGATAAAAAAGAAAATTGGCCAATACTGAATCAAATACATACACAAATATAATAAGATCCAGAAAAAAGTACCGTAAAAAATAGTGTGTTCATAACCAAACCGTTCAGCTACTTTTCCGCCCAAAGGCAAGATGAAAATATAAACAGCGTAGACAATCACCCAAAACATCATGATCTGTTGTAGCGAATAGCCAAGACGATAAAGATAAATTGGCTCAAAAATAAAAATTAAAGCCAAACCAAAATACAAAATCAAAGCTGAAGCATAAAGCTCTCGCACTTCTGTTTTCATTTTTTGCGGCAGATAACTCAATAAATGATGAAATTTGTTGATCATATGTCAATATTATACCACAGTTAGTTAGATAGTTATGAGATTCTAGTCATTAGTTAATAAAAAATGTCATTAAATCCGCCGCAGCCAATGACATAAAAAACTTAGCAATTACCACGCCCAACTTAAAACTAACAAACTAAACAACTATACCACTAACCCCTTTGACAAAATTGTCTTTTTGCACTAAGTTTAAAGTATATCATGGAGGTAATTTAACAAATGATCAAATTCCTAAGCAAAATTAATGCTTTTTTTAGCCATCTCAACAACTGGCGTGATCGCTGGCTGCAGAGTAAATTGCGTAATTATGTTCGGGAATTTAAAAACCGTTCTATTGCGCACCAAGAGTTCTGGATTGAAAAATGGGCTCAAAAAATATTTGAACCATTGATTGATAAAGAAATAATCACCGTTCCCAATATTATTTCTTTCTTTCGCGGCGTCTTAGCTTTACCGCTTGTCATTTTCATTCTTGATGAACGTTACTTGCTAACCCTCTTGCTCTTTATTTTTGCTGCTCTACTTGACGCCATTGATGGACCATTGGCAAAAGTACTAGAACAAGAAAGTTCTTTGGGTGAAATTTTGGATCCAGCAGGTGATAAACTAATCTTTGGTGCTGTTCTGATACCGCTTGGTTTTTATTATCTACACCCTATTGTTTTTTGGTTGAGCCTTGTCATAGAAATTATTGCTGCTATCAATGGTCTCTTCCTTAGGCCACTGGCAAAAAGACTAAATTTTGTTTATCAACAAAAAGCCTTTATTGCTGGCAAGATAAAAATGCTTTGCCAAAGTATTGCTTGTGGTTTAATGCTCTTGGACATGACTATTAAAGCCAGTTTGATTACCGCCACGCATGTTTTCTTCATCCTCAGCCTACCCTTTGCAGTGGTGTCTATCATTGCGCACGTGACGAGTTTAAAAAAACAGCCCCGTTAAAAAACGCGGCTGTTTTAATTTTTTTTAATACCGAGAAGTATTCAAAAGCAATGAACCACCAGCGGCAATCAAGAAGGCATAATTGATTGGCAAAAACAAAAGCAATAATAAAATAACTCCCAAAGCCACCACCCGTCCCAAACACAAAGCCATCTCTCTAATCACAGTAAATTCATCAGCATAGTGTCCCCAATCTGCCGCTTGGTCATACATCCCCACATCAAAGGGCGTCCGCATAATTACAGCTGCCAAATTATGATAAGCCGAAACAATAAAAACCTGAAATGTTGTGGCCACAAAAATCTTTAAACACCATCCAATAGCATAGAGAATAGTCCCCGACTTCAACACTTTGTTATGTTCAAATTTATCAGCATAGTCACCCATGATCAAACGTAGAATAATACTGATCAAAATAATACCAGCTGAAATAAGACCAACCGCCTCATAGCTTTCATTAAACAATAACCAAATGAATAAAGGCCAGAAAATTAAACCAACAATCGCTTGTGTCCCATCACCAGCATAAGACCAAAGAATATCTCTATTTTTTTTAGCAAATAGATTCTTCAATGTTTCCCACCAAGTCCAAGAAAACCTTTCGCTAATCGGTGATAAAAAAATTATTGGGATAGTAGCTAATAATTCAATAATTAAGATTAAAATAAAAAGAAAATTAAATCCAAAATTAACAATCAGATAACTACTAAGTAAAGGAATAAAAATCTGAATAAAATCAGAGATCGTCGTCAACATACTCATTTGTCTCCCTCTTTGTCCACCATGAGAAAATTTAGCAAAGCCAGTATGATAGGGCACCCAATAAAAAGCGCGAGCAATATTTAGAAAAGTGATAGCTAAAATTGCAAAGAGCCAAACATTGTGATCAATAAAAAACAAACTAAGATAATAGAGTACAGAAAATGGTACTGACAAAATGATTGAGCGTCGCATCCCGATCTTGTTCATCATTTTAGCGCCTGGCACCACCAAGAAAAACATCAGAGTAAAACTGAAGATATAGAGATAAATAACGCTTTCCAAAGAGAGATTAAACTTAGTATAAAAAAAGACAGGCAAAAAAAGTAATAATAGTCCCTTACTAACCGTGCCCATCGTTCGATTGGTATAAAGCAATGAAAGTCCAGGAGGTAAATCTGCCTGTTGATAATCCTTCCAAAAATTCAATTTCATTTTTGTTTTGTTAATTGTCTAAACCACAATATTTACTAGTTTATTGGGTATATAAATGATTTTTTTTATTGTTTGATCAGTTAAAAATTTTGCTAGCTTATCTGACTTCTTGACCAAGTCTTCAACTTCCTGCTGAGTAATATTAATAGCAACATTTATTTTATCACGCACTTTACCATTGATTTGTACTACCAATTCAAATTCATCGGCAATGATTAACTTCGGATTATAACTGGGCCATGGTACTTGGCAAAGAGAATTTTGATGACCGATTGCTAACCACAGCTCTTCAGCCAAATGTGGCGCAAATGGTGACAAGACCAGAATAAACTTTTGCCAATCATCCTGATTGATCTCCTCTGCCTTTTCCCAAAGATTAACCAAAATCATCATCTGTGAAACCGCTGTGTTGAATCTCATATTGACGATGTCATCACCAACCTTTTTGATAGTTTGGTGCAACGCAGTGGTGATCTTTTTATCAATTACTGCCCCAGCTACAACTTTTGCTTGCAAAGCCCAAACCTTATTAATAAATTTAGCAACACCAGTAACTCCTTTCTCGTCCCAAGCAATTGCTTGATCAAAAGGTCCCATAAACATCTCATAGAGACGAGTTGCGTCAGCTCCATATTTAGTTAAATAATCATCTGGATTAACAACATTGCCTTTGGACTTGGACATTTTGATACCACCCTCACCCAAAATCATGCCATGAGCTGTTCTTTTTTGATAAGGCTCCACCCCACATTTTTGCGGGATTGCTTTGATATCGTACAAAAACTTATAAACAAAACGAGAGTATAGTAAATGCAGTGTTGTGTGCTCCATCCCACCATTGTACCAATTAACCGGTAACCAGTATTCAGCCTTTTTCGGATCCACCATTTGCTGATCATTCTTATTATCTGTATAGCGAATAAAATACCAATTAGAACCAGCCCAATTGGGCATCACATCTGTTTCGCGCATCCCCACTCCGCCACACTTGGGGCATTTAGTATGAACCCAATCTTCTACTTTGGCTAGTGGTGACTGACCATCTTCAGTTGGCAAAAAATTGTCTATTTCTGGCAAAACTACGGGCAAATCCTCTTCTGGCACTGGCTGCCAATCACATTGATCACAATAAATAAGTGGTATTGGCTCGCCCCAATATCTTTGTCTGGAAAAAATCCAATCACGCAATTTATAATTTATCGCTGCCCTGCCAAATTTTTCTTTAGTTAACCATTTAGTAATTTGTTTTTTAAATTCCGCAGTAGTTAAACCATCATATTCACCTGAGTTTATTGCTTTGCCCTCACCAGTAAATACTTCCTCGTCAGTATCATGAGCAACAACTTGTTTAATCTCAATATTATACTTCTTAGCAAATTCAAAATCTCTTTGATCATGTGCTGGTACAGCCATGATCGCTCCCGTACCATAAGATATCAAGACATAATCGGCGATCCAAATCGGGATCTCTTGATTATTGACTGGATTGATCGCTTTGACACCCTTGATTTCAACACCTGTTTTATCTTTGGCTAATTCTGTCCTTTCTAAATCACTTTTTTTCTGAGCCTCACCAATATATTTTAAAATCTCATCCCAGTTAGAAATATTATTCTTTAATTCTTCTAATAATCGATGCTCTGGTGCCAAGACTAGATAAGTTGCTCCAAACAATGTGTCTGGTCTGGTGGTAAATACTTTGATCTGCTGGTCAGACTTAGCTACTTGAAAATTTACCTCTGCCCCTTCACTACGGCCAATCCAATTAATTTGTTGGGACTTGATCCGATCAAGATAATCTACATTGTCTAGATCATCAATCAAGCGATCAGCATACTTTGTGATTTGCAATAGCCACTGCTCTTTGTCCTTTTTGATCACCTCGCCACCACATCGCTCACAAACTCCATTAACTACTTCTTCATTGGCCAAACCAATCTTGCATGAAGTACACCAATTGATTGTTTGTTTTGCTTTATAAGCCAACCCTTGTTTAAACATCTGCACAAAAATCCATTGCGTCCACCGATAATAACTAGCATCAGTTGTCGACAAAGAACGATCCCAATCAAAACTAAAACCAGCCGCTTTAAGTTGTCTTGTAAAATTGATAATATTTTTGGCTGTTGTCTCTTGCGGTTTGATGTTCTTTTTAACTGCGTAATTTTCAGCTGGTAAACCAAAAGCATCAAACCCTATTGGGTAGAGAATATTCTTGCCTTTCATCCTCTGATAACGACAAATAATATCCATCGCTGTATAAGACCTCAAGTGACCAATGTGCAAACCATCGCCCGATGGATAAGGAAATTCTACCAAACCATAAAACTTCTCCCTATTTCTATCTTCTGCAACCAAAAAGGATTTATTCTTCTCCCAATATTCTTGCCACTTGGCTTCTATTTTGTGGTGATTATATTCACTCATTTTAGTATTTATTAACTCCTCCAGTTTACCAAGGATTAGGGCTTTTTTCAAGCGCACCCGCCCCGTCAGACGGGGCGGGTAGGTTGACTTTTTACCTCATTTATCCTATATTAACTGTACTATCATTATTAATAATTACTATTTGGTTAACAAGAACTTATCTTGCTAAAAGGCTAGTGATTATTGAAAAGTAAATCGTATTTCTATACGGTTCAAACAATTCGGCATTAAACTAATTTTATTTGCTCTCAAGTCATTTCAGTTACTGGGTAGTGGTCTAAGAGCAATTTTTTTGTTTGTCACAAAACCATTTGTTTGGCTGTGGCTACTTATTTTCAAAACACTAATTCTACCGCTTTATAGTTTTGCTCATAAAACAAAATTCAAAAGCCAGCATGTTTATCAAGACCGCCACGATCTCTACCAAAAATTATCAAAATACTTTTCATATTCATTCTTAATATTACTAGTCTTACTTACTGCTTATCGCAGTTTGGAAGCCAATAATACTGCTCCTGAAGATTTTGGCAAAGATACTCTCATTTTTTCACTAACCAAAACTGGGGAAGATTTTATTGATAATGAAAATATCACAGAGGGACCAATCACTACCAACGATAAAGTGGTTGATTCCTTTTTAAAAAATGAAGCCTTAAGTGAGGACGATGTCATTATCGAACCTGACTTGCCAGATAACTGGCAGGATAGTTTAACCATCTTTACGCCAGACGATTCTGCCTTAGAAGCTCCTGAAATCGGTGACCCTTCAATGATTCAAACCAAGAGAACAGAGGTGATCGAATATGTTATCGAGTCGGGCGATGTCTTAGGATCAATCGCGGAAAAATTTGAAATAAATGTTGCGACCCTACTCTGGGCCAATGATCTTACTGTTTATAGTGTCATCAGACCAGGGCAGAAACTAAAAATCTTGCCAACTAATGGTCTCATCTACAAAGTTAAGAAAAATGATACTCTTGACGCCATTGCTAAACAATATCAAAGTGATGTCAACAAAATCATCGAAGCCAATAAACTCGCTTCTGCTAATAGCCTTCAAATTGGTCAAGACTTATTATTGCCTGGTGGTATCAAACCAAACACCTATGCACCAACCACTCGTTCAGTGGCTAGCGTTTTCAAACCTGAACCAGCGGCTGCTACTAGTGGTGGTGGTGGTGAATTATTATGGCCTACCAATTCTACTCGCATCACCCAATATTATGGTTGGCGTCACTCTGGTCTAGACATTGGTAATAAGAAAGGTCAACCAATTTATGCTTCTGAAGCCGGTAAGGTAGAAACTGCTGGCTGGAACAGTGGTGGCTATGGTTATTATGTAATCATCAATCATGGTAATGGTCTACAAACTCTATACGCTCATGCTTCAGAGCTTTATATTGCTAAAGGTGATTCAGTCTCTCGTGGTGATGTTATTGCGGCTATTGGCTCAACTGGTTGGTCTACTGGTCCACATATTCACTATGAGGTCCGCGTCAATGGCACGAGAGTTAACCCACTTGATTATATTAAATAAAGAATATACAAATAACCCCGTACCGTTATGGTGCGGGGTTATTTTTTATTGATTCTCTTTAATTCTCTTTCATCAGTGGTCACAACAATCACTTCTTTATTCCCAATCGTAAAAAAACGGCCGTGACAAAAGCGCGAATTCAGTATCGACCCCTCGGTCGATTGAATATTGGTGACTCCCAAATGATCAGCTAATCTTTCAAATTCTGACTTAGGTAAATTGATCAAAGTTTTGCCATCTGCAAAACAATTAAGAGCAATCCTAAATCCCTCTAAATGATAAGTGCGAATCCAATCAAGAATAACCACGCCGACAATGATTTTACTATCACTCATATTATCCTCCCTTCAAGGTTCTATTTTGTTATTATTTTATAGTTCAGCCACACACTTGTCAAGAAACATAATCAAAAGATTATTTATTAGTCTTTGTTTATAAAAATAAATTAATAAACTGGTTTGCCCATCTTGCCTAGTTGTGGTCCTAAAAGGACGCAAACAGGTCAGAAATTATAGAGCTTAGCGGCCGGGCTGCTAGCTAGCAGCCCGGCCGCTCAACCTGCATTCAAAATAAAAACCCCGTACCACAGGATACAGGGTTTTAAAAATATCTAAGTTAAATAGATGTAACCTTGGAAGCTTGGTCAGTTGATTCTTTAAACTTCATCAACCTTACTCCTTGTGTATCACGACCAATCACATTGACCTGCTTCAACTTCAAACGTATTACTTGACCTTTTTCAGAGATGATAATGATGTCTTCCTTTTCCATCTTAGCATTAACAATGAAGCCGCCAATGATCTCACCGGTCTTAGTCGTGATCTTTGCAGTCCGAATGCCAGTACCACCTCGATGTTGTACCTTATAAGCACTGAGGTTTGTTCGTTTGCCATAACCATTGGCCATCACGACCAATAATTGTTCATCTGCACCAGCTTTACCATTATCCAAAATATCCATACCCACAACAAGATCATCTTTTTTAAGTTTAATACCCCTGACACCAGCCGCTCCACGACCCATTGAGCGAACATCGCCTTCTTTGAATCTGATCGCCTGTCCATGAGCTGTAACCACGATGATATTATCCTTGCCAGAAGATGGCTTGATCCATTCTAAAACATCACCCTCTTTCAGTTTGATTGAGATCAAACCAGAACGGCGAACATTGGCAAAAGCTTCTAGAGGCACCTTCTTGATAAAAGCGTGCTTTGTCACCATGACTAAATATTGATAAGTGCTCATGTCTTCCGTCGACAGAATAGAGGTTACTTTTTCTTCTGGAGCCAGCTGCAAGAAATTGACAATCGCCTGACCCTTGGCCTGTCGTGATCCTACTGGTACTTCATAAGCCTTTAATCTGAAAACTCTGCCGCGCGTCGTGAAAAACATCAGATCAGCATGGGTATTGGTAGTGAAAAATTGTTCCACCATATCTTCTTCTTTGGTGGTCAAACCAATCACACCCTTACCGCCACGGGACTGCGTGCGAAATGTATCTGGTGGTATCCGTTTGATATAGCCATCACGCGTCACCATCACCACCGTTGCTTCATTGGGGATCAGATCTTCTGCACCCAATGTATTAACTGCTGATTTTACCACCTTAGTCCGACGCTCATCACCATATTTATCTTTAATCTCTTTTAATTCGTCTTTGATAATATTTCTAATTCTTTGAACACTATTTAAAATTGCTGTTAGTTCTTTGATCAGTCGTAATTTTTCTTTTAATTCATTCTCAACCTTGATTCTTTCCAGACCAGCTAATTGTTGCAAACGCATTTCCAAAATAGCTAAAGACTGTAATTCTGAAAGTTTGAACCTCTTCATTAAATTGATCTTGGCTTGGTCTCGGTCCTTAGACTTTTTAATGATTGCAATCACCTTATCAATATCATTTAAGGCTAAAACCAATCCTTCTAAAATGTGAGCTCGATCCTTGGCCTTAGTCAAATCAAACTGAGTTCGCCTTTTAATCACTTCTTCGCGATGCTTGATATACTCTTCCAAAATCATCTTCAAGGTCAAAACCTTAGGCTGAATACCATCAACCAAGGCCAGCATATTGACGTGAAAACTAGCCTGTAGGGTTGTGTGTTTATAAAGAGAATTCAAAACCTTGCGAGGATAAGAATCTTTTTTCAAATCAACCACAATGCGTACGCCTTCCTTGTCACTTTCATCGCGTAAATCGCGGATGCCATCAAGTTTCTTTGTCTTAACTAGATTGGCAATATTTTCTAGGAGCGTAGCTTTATTGACCTGATAAGGAATTGCTGAAATGATGATTTGATAGCTATCTCCTTTGGACTCGACAATCTCGGCTACGCCACGCATCACAATCGAACCCTTACCCGAAGCATAAGCAGCCTTGATCTCATTAATATCGTAGATGATACCACCTGTTGGAAAGTCTGGTCCGGTAATAAATTTCATTAAATCATCAACCGTTGCCTCAGGATTAGCTATCAAATATTCTATCCCGTTAACTAACTCTGTTAAATTGTGTGGTGGTATATTGGTCGCCATACCAACGGCAATACCCATTGTACCATTCAATAAGAGGTTTGGTAGCTTGGCTGGCATGACAGCTGGTTCCTTTTGAGTACCATCGTAATTAGGAATAAATTTAACCGTCTCTTTTTCTAAATCAAAAAGCATTTCTTCGGCTGCGGCTCTTAACTTTGCCTCAGTATAACGCATCGCTGCAGCAGAATCGCCATCCATTGAACCAAAGTTACCTTGACCATTGACTAATGGATAACGCATTGAAAATTCTTGCGCCATACGAACCATAGAGTCATAAACGGCAGAGTCACCGTGCGGATGATATTTACCAAGCACTTCACCCACGACAGTTGCTGACTTTCTAAACTTCGCATTCGCCTTTAAACCAATATCCCACATCGCATAAAGGATACGCCTGTGTACTGGTTTTAGACCATCTCTGACATCAGGCAAAGCACGTTGTACAATGACACTCATGGCATAGTCAAGATATGAGCTTTCCATCTCTTCGACAATCGCTAAGGGCTCAATCCGCTCAGCTACCAATTCTAACTGTTCTACTTTTCTGATAGCTTTTTTCTTGTCATCTTTGACCTTCTTAGTTGATGATTTCTTTTCCTGACTAGCAGGTTTAATAACTTTTTTTCTAGGCATTATTTTATTGTTGAAAATATTAGATTTATTAATTCTTGATATTCTTCGTCAGTATTATAATTGAGCCAGATAATCTTCTGCCCTTGCCACCATAAATTACTCAGATCTTCATTGTTGCGAGTATTTACTTGATAAACAGGATAAGGCAAACCCATATCTATTTCTTCTGACATTGCAAAAATACTAAGCTCACGATTGGCTTGTTCGGTCAGCCATTCTGCCAAAACTAAATTATTAATATTGTCAGGCAAAGTAGTCTGATCATTATAGATCTTAAAAACCAAAACTTGCAAATCCTCATCTTTGACAATGATAGAGTTTTCTTCTTCAATTAAAAGCCAAGTTTCTGGATACTGAAAGGTCAAAGCTGCGGATTCATATTTTGGCCACTCCCTCACCTTGAGTTTACTGATCTCAGACAATACCCCTGCTGTAATATCCTTATTCTGCTCATTGAGATTTGCCAATCCTTGTTGTAAAGTCTCTGAAATATTACCAAGATTGATATCCTGATCAGCGAAGTCTTCTCTTAATTGTTGCCAACTAGTACTCAAACTATTGACGGTCTCATCAAAGCTCCCTTCTTCATTGGCTCTATTAGTAAAATCAAACTTTGTCTGCCAAGTCATCAGCCAAGCCAAAAATATAATAACCATAAAAATCGCAATCCAAATGATCAGCACTTTCTGTCCATGGGATTTATGATCTTGCTCGTTCATTATAGTTGTGGATTTAAAATAATCATCCTCATTTCATCTTGCGGGATGTCTTTTTCTTTAACTATCAGTTTATCAACGGTTTCTGCTTTAATACCCATTTGTTTTTGGAAAACATCGATCTTGTCCAATTTGCCAGGTGTCTTAGTGGTTTGATAATAAATCGGCACTACCAATTTTGGCTCAATCTGACTAATCAAGCTAGCCGCTTCCTTAGCTGTGGCGCCATCATCTCCACCCACTGGGATCATCAAAATATCAACATTCTCGATCATCTCTAGTTGTTTATCTGTTAACTCACCTTTCTGAATACGCCCTAAGTGAGCCAGGGTAATACCATTTACTTCCAAGTGATAAAATACTTGATCACTATTACCATTATTACCAATACCATTAATGAAGACACCTTTGACTTCATACTCTCCCGGTGAATCAATCATAAATGTATCACCACTAATAGAAGAAACTGCAGATTGAGAATCTTTTGAGGTTAACAGTAGAATGTCAGCAGCCATTCGTGGTGACTTAATTGTTTTCAACTTAAAAGGATCAATAGCAATAGTAATGCCATTGTCCTGGATCTTCACGCATGTTTGTCCGTGCCAATAGAGGTGCATAATTTTATTCTTAATTTAAAAAAATTGCTATTTTAGCTCCTTTATTTTAACATATTTATAAATGCAAATCAAGTCACAAATCAGCCTAAAAAACGCTGAAAAAATAGCAAAAATGAGCACTATTTTAGATCATTGACAAATGACATATTATCCGCTATTCTAAGAGACTATTTAAATTAATTCATGCCTCAACAAAGCACTATTGAACAGATAAAAAGACAACTCCAAGTAGCAAAAAAAGTAGCTATTATTGGTCACCAAAATCCTGATGGCGATGCCTTAGGAGCGCTTTTGGCATTCTATGAAATACTCAAATTTTGGCAAAAAGAGTCTATTGTATTTTGCACCACACCAGCTAGTCAAACCTTTGAATTTTTAACTAACTATAACCAACTAGTTCATGATCCTCTAGTTTTCTCAGAACAAGAATTTGATACCATTATCGTCCTTGATTCTGGTACTCTAGCCTATGCCGGGATTGATCAAATATTAGCTGATCTATCATACAAACCCACTATTATTAATATTGACCATCATCAGAGTAATGATTTTTATGGTCAGATAAATTTTATCAATACCAAAGCCAGCTCAACCTGTGAAATAGTTTTTGAGTTAGCTCGCCAATGGCAAGTCCCAATCAACAAAGACATGGCCACTGCTTTATTAAATGGTATCGTGACTGATACTAGTGGTCTGACCAATCCAGCAACTACTGATCGCTCTCTCTTGATTGCTGGCCTACTAATGAAGTATGGCGCAAATTTTAAAAAGATAAGTGCTTACAATGTTCGCACCAAAGAGCCTAAGATGCTAAAAATCTGGGGACTGGCAATGCAGAGGATTGTCTATGATCCCCAGCTTCATTCGATCACCACTTTCCTAACCCTGACCGACTTTGCAAATCTACAAGTTGATGAAAACAAGCTTGAGGGTTTATCCAATTTTCTTAGTGGTTTAAAGGATGTCAATTTCACTTTATTATTAACAGAAAAAGAAAGTGGTTTAATCAAGGGTAGTTTCCGTACCATCCACGATCATATTGACGTTGGTGCCTTAGCTCAAAAACTTGGTGGTGGTGGACATCAAAAAGCAGCCGGCTTTGTCATCAAGGGTAAATTGGTCTATAATGATGGTGAAATAATGGTAATTCAAAATTGAAAAGAAATAAGTTAAAAAGAGTAAAAACTCTGCTAAAATAACCTCTTTTACTTTTTTTCTAACTTTTAAATTACTTTTTTAACTTTTGACTTTTAACTTTTGACTTTTAACTTTTGACTTTTTACTTTTAATTATTATGCATTTAATACCGACAGTAGTTGAAAAAACAAATTTTGGTGAAAGAGCCTATGATATCTATTCCCGACTCTTAAAGGAAAGGATTATCTTTTTGGGCACTGGCATCACTGATGATGTGGCTAATGCCATTATCGCCCAAATGCTCTTTCTTGATAGCCAAGATAATAAAAAAGACATCAAACTTTATGTTAACTCACCAGGTGGCATCGTCACTGCGGGTTTAGCTATTTACGATACGATGCAATATGTCAAATCTGACGTTTCCACTATCTGCGTTGGTACAGCTAGCTCGATGGGCGCTGTCCTACTGACTGCTGGTGCCAAAGGTAAAAGATTTATTTTACCCAATGCTGAGGTGATGCTCCACCAAGTTATGGGTGGTGCTGAAGGTCAGGCAACTGACATCAAAATCCGAGCTGAACATATTTTAAAGATCAGAGACCGGGTCAATAATATTCTAGTCAAACACACTGAACAGAAACTCAAAACTATTGAAAAAGATACTGATCGGGATTTTTATTTCACTGCCGAAGAAGCTGTGGCCTATGGTCTGGTTGACAAAATCATCAAATAAAGCCGTTTTCCGTGGTCTTGATTTGTTACTCCCTTTATGATAAGCTAAATTTGTTAACAAAAGCTAATAGCTTTGTTAGACAGAAGAATTATTTAATTTTAGACATTAGTAGAAACACAGTTTATCTCTAAATTCAAACTATATAAACTCACATACACTACAAATAAAAACTAAAACCAGCCATTCGAACTAAATTGGTTTTTTGGTTCAACAAATGATTCTCTATCAAAGCTAGATAGAAAGAAATAATTATGCAATCACTATATTGGATTGTAGCTCTAGTGCTAACAGGTATTGTTGGTGGTATTTTGGGTTATATTGTCAGAAAATATGTTGCCCATCAATCCATTGATTCAGCTGAAAGAAAAGCTGAGGATATCATTACTGAAGCTAAAACAAAGCAAAAGAAACTTCTTTTAGAAGCCAGCGAAAAATCGATCACCCTGCTTGATCATGCTAAAGAAGAAACAGATGAAAGAAGAAAGGAAATTAGCCACTTACAAAAAAGGGTCGAGAAAAGAGAGACTCTCTTTGATCAAAAACTTCTTGATCTAGAAAATAGACAACAAAAGCTTTATGACAAAGCCAAACAAGTCGAAAAACTAAAAAAAGATATCGAGAAGATCAAACTGGATCAGATGACTAAGCTAGAAAAAATTGCTGAACTATCACAAGAACAAGCCAAGGATATTTTGATGAAGAATACTGAAGAAAAAATGAAAAGTGATTTACTGGGTCGCATCCGTAAACTACAAGATGAAAACAATGAAAGTCTTGAGGGTAAAGCCAAAGAATTATTAAGCACTGTGATCCAAAGAATCTCTCACTCTCATGCCGCAGAAACAACAACCACTGTTGTCACTCTCCCTTCTGATGAGATGAAGGGTAGAATCATTGGTCGTGAAGGCAGAAATATCAAAGCGATCGAACAATTGACTGGTGTTGAAATCATCGTTGATGACACCCCAGAAGCTATCCTCGTTTCTGGATTCAATCCTATTCGTAGACATCTGGCTAAAAGAACACTAGATAAATTGATTGCCGATGGTCGTATCCATCCCGGTCGTATTGAGACAGTAGTAGAAGAAGCAAAGAAAGAACTAGCCCTCGACATTAAAAAAGCTGGTGAAGATGCTCTGTACGAACTAGGTGTTACTGGTGTTGATCCCAAACTTGTGATGTTGCTAGGTCGTTTGAAATACCGTACCAGCTATGGTCAAAATCAATTACTACACTCTATTGAAGTAGCTAAGCTATCTGGACTCTTAGCTCAAGAGCTAGGGGCCAATGTTGCTATTGCTAAGAAAGGTGGTCTATTCCATGACATTGGTAAAGCTATTGACCAGGAAGTACAGGGTGGTCACCCAGAAATCGGCTATGACATCATGAAAAAATTTGGTATGCCAGAAGAAGTGGCT
Source organism: Candidatus Komeilibacteria bacterium CG_4_10_14_0_8_um_filter_37_78 (assembly GCA_002785295.1). GTDB lineage: Bacteria > Patescibacteriota > Patescibacteriia > UBA1558 > UBA1558 > UBA1558. The sequence goes on along the minus strand of PFMC01000020.1, from coordinate 7,207 downwards.
TATATCTGTATTGCTCACCATGAAGACGCACCAAAAACACTTGAGGGCATCATTAGTAAAGTAGCTGATGCTATTTCTGGAGCTAGACCAGGTGCTAGAAAAGATACTTACGAACACTATATTCAACGTCTTGATGAATTAGAGGCAGTAGCCAACAATTTCGCTGGTGTTGAAAAGACTTATGCTATTCAAGCTGGTCGTGAAATTCGTGTCTTTGTCAAACCAGAAGACATTGATGATTTCAAAGCCACCACTTTGGCTCGAGACATTGCTGATAAAATTGAACAAGAACTCAAATATCCAGGTGAGATCAAGGTTAATGTTATTCGTGAGACTAGAATTATCGAATACGCGAGATAAACTAAATAGCTAATTAGCTAACTAGCTTTTTGGTTATCTATATAGTATTCTTTAGATAGAATAACTAATAAACTATCCAACCAAAAACTAAACATCCTCTATGAAAAGTTTTAAAATAATCTTTTTCGGTGACATCATGGGAAAAATTGGGCGCAGTGCTGTAGCTCAAATTCTTCCTGAGTGGCAAAAAAAATATCAACCAGATTTACTAGCTGCTAATGTTGAAAATCTTGCCCACGGCAAAGGTGTTACTAAAAAGACTCTACAGGAATTAAAAGATATTGGTATCGAGATGATGACCTCTGGCAATCATGTCTGGCGTAAAGAGGATGCCAATGTTTTGGCTAAGCTACCAGAATTCAACTTGATCACCCCCCACAATGATCCTCGCACACCAGCAGGACAAGGTTATAAAACCATCATCATTAATGATCTCAAAATATTTTTCATCAATCTTCTTGGTCAGGAAGGGATGGTGCTGTTTGATATGCCTGACGCTCCAGAAAACAATGTCACTTCTCCCTTTAAGGATATTGATCAAATTCTAGATTTGGAAGAAGCAAAAAATGCTGACATCATTGTAGTAGACAATCATACAGAATTAACCAGCGAAGCTAGAGCAATGGGTTGGCATCTAGATGGACGCGTCAACGCAGTACTCGGTACGCACACTCACGTTCCCACAGCAGATGCCCAAATACTACCTAAAGGTACGGGCTATATTACTGACATTGGTATGGTTGGTGCTTATCATTCTGTTCTTGGTATTGATAAAGATACTATTGTTGACCGCTTTCTTAATCAGTCAAAAATAACTTTTGCTGCACCAGAGACTGGTCAGGCTGAAATCAATGCCATTTTCTTAGAAATCGACCTGACTACCAAAAAAACAGTCCAAATACAATTGCTTCGACAAATGGTTGAGATTTTGTAGAAAAATGCTATAATAATAGTGCAACAATATTGCTTATGAAAAAAGCACAACTAATAGAAAAAATAGCGAATAAAGCTGGTCTGGGCAAAAAAGATGTCGAGCGCGTGCTTGATGCTTTCGAAAGCGTCACAATAGATGCTTTATTAGAGAAAGACGAAGTTACGCTAACCGGTTTTGGTACTTTTTCTGCTCGCTTCCGAAGCTCTCGCCTCGGAGTTGATCCACGCAATCCTCAACAAAAGATCCAAATGCCTGAAATGAGTGTGCCCAAGTTTAAAGCTGGTAAAAATCTAAAAGAAGCTTTAAAGAAATAAACTAGTTATAAATTGAACACCTCTGATTAGGGTGTTTTTTATATCCTTGGCTTTAGCAAGGTCATATGATAATCTACCTTATCAATCATTGGAATTGATTGATAATAATAGTACATTAACAGGCCTGGACAGGCTCAAAGAACGGAGTTCAGTTATGAATCAAAAAATAATGCGTGTTAAAACACTCAATAAAATCTTAAGAGAATATCCTTTTCTCTATGCTATCAAAAAAATATGGAGTAGTGACAAAGATACTATTAAGATTCGCTATGCTAACAAAGTAATTCAACAAGATAAATTATTTTTCCCTGCCACATTTAGAGATTGCTTTCCTTATAGCAGCCAACCACGCAATCATGTTGAAATTTTTGTCTATTGTCAAAACCACGAGAAGCAAGAAATCTTCTTGCTTGGCTCTACCGACGACTCTAAATCTGTCACAAATGCTGATATTGAGACAAACATTGCTGCCCTAGTTTTGACTCATCTTGCTGAAAAAGGATTCCAACCAACTGATGTAGATACGATTGCTTTTCGATATCAATGGTATGATGGTGGAATCTACAAACCTGATTTTATGAGTGATGAAATTCAAGTCTTCAAATCACCAATAGACATGTCCTATGAAGAATTTCTCGGATGGATGAGTAAGGGTGGTATAATTCCCTCTAGACACTGGTCCGACGTACACGTACCTTCTCATCAACTATAATATAACAAACCCTGCCAAATGGCAGGGTTTTCTATTTATGCACAGATATCTTCCAATCCTGTCAAATCTAGCTAAACAATACTTTGCTATAATAATATTAGAACCTTAACAAATAAAAAAGGAGAGACTGATGACTCGTATCAGAAAAAACCCTAATCAGGTTGACCTCTTTCCTTTTTTAGGCAAAGAGCAAATACCTTATCAATTCCTCAGACAAGATGATCTGATCAAAGCTAATAACCCTACTATCCTCGAACAAATAGCTCAGCATCTTGGTTTTAGTACGCAGACTGATCCAAAAAACAATGGCTTAACCCTCTTACTTCAACATCCCTTTCTTGCACCCGGGACGATTGAAGCTCGACCATATGCTCTTAGTGCTGTGAATCAAATCTATGATGACAATGGGATTGTTATCCTGGCAACTGGTTTGGGAAAGACCTTTATTGCGGTGCTGCAGATTATTAGAGTACTCAAAAAACAGCCACAAAAAAAAGTGCTAATCCTGGCTCCCACCAAACCACTCTGTGAACAACACTATCATACTCTCAAAAGTGCCCTGGTTGATCTGTCCGTTCGTTTTATTACTGGTCGTACTGGACAGAAAAAAAGACTAAAACTTTGGCAAGATCACCAAATCATTATCGCCACTGCCGAAACCATCCGTGAAGAGATTGCTAAAAACAGTGGTGTCGGTGAAGCTGCTGATGTCCGTCTCTTAATCATTGATGAAGTACATCATCTCACCGGTGATCATGCTTATGCGCACCTCGCTAAATACTACCGTGATTATCAACCAGCCATTCAAATCATTGGCCTGACTGCCAGTCCTGATCCTGATATCCAGAAGTTAGAAAAGCTCAGACTCTTACTGGACGTCAAACCATCCTGTGTGGTGGCAAAGTTTGATACTGATCAAGATATCATACCCTATACTCATGACCGCCTAATCAAACCCATCTTCTTGGATCGAGTTCATACTGGTATTCAAAAGATCCTGAAGCAGAAATTTGTTACGGTGTTGACCAAGGAAACAACTATTCTAGCAACTGGTTTGCAGCTGGACCTCAGTCGCTATCTCTATTTCAATCAGGAAAAACAAGTTGTTGGTCTGAAAATCAAGTCCTGGAATAGCTTATTGGGTATTATCCAAGAACGCATCACCCAAACTACAGAAGAAAATGAGCGTAAAAAATATCGACACTTATTAATGACTTGGGCTTTGGCCATGCGCTGGCGCACGGCGATTGATCGGTTAAATAAGGGTTTGACAGAATTAGCTCGTTTTCTCAGAAGGCAAATGATTGAAGATGCTCAACATGCAAAGCCATCCAGAACAATGTTCATTCAACACGATACAACTCAAATTGCCATGTATGCCTTGATGAGTAAGCACCTCTGGCCAATGGATTATAGTCCTGCTGGAACGCGTAAAATAGTAGCCATTGAGAGAGAACAAAGAGCTATTGCTACCCAGGACAGAAAACTACACGCCATCAAATATATCATTAATGATCATCCTGGATCACAAGTGCTCATCTTTACTCAATATCGCGACTCTGTCACCAAGATTGTAAACTTCCTCAACAATGAATTTCCACGTCTAATCACTCATCGCTTTACCGGCATTTCTTCTCAGATCGATGATCCTGGTATGACGCAGACTGAACAAAAGGAAGTTCGCAAAAACTACATGAAAGGTGAACTTGATATCTTGGTTTCAACCTCTATTGGTGAAGAGGGTTTGGATTTCCCAGCAGTTGATGTCTTGATATTTTATGAACCGATCAGTGATGTCAGACGGTATATTCAACGACTTGGGCGGACAGCCAGACATACTTCTGGGATCGTCTATATCCTGATCTATAAAAACTCTGAGGAGGAAACCTTGCACTTTGCTTCACAAGCAAAAGGTCGGATTGTTAAACGAATTATCCAGTATTATCAGAGTTTAGAAAAATAAAAGCCCCTGTACTGAACTTTGTTCTGGCACAGGGGTTATTTGTTAATTTTTGACATACTGTTGGTCAAATTCAATTCGATATTCTGTTTTGAAACTAATATCAAGTAAACACTTTTGATGACTGACTGCTGGAAAAATCCGAATAAACTCTACTATGATCTTTTTTAAGGCTCGATGATTTTTATCGATCGCCCAATAATATTGTACTGCCCCTCCACAATAAAAAAATCTTTTGACTAACATTTCTAATTCTACCGAATCGAGAAAGTTTATGGCAATAGCCGCAACCAAAGCGTGTTGCTGGCGGTAGGTCAAATAACCAATATCGTGCGTGGCTTGCAGATCGCAATAAAAATCACGATTATTATACCTAACCTTAAAACGGCCAGTTAATTTACCTATTTTCTGTTTCATCTTAACCTCACTCGTAAATGTGCGAATTTGTTTAGCTCTATTGTAATATATGCAAATCTATTTGACAATCAATATCCGCGCTGGACCATTAGCAACATCACCATCGTACCAATCATGCAATGCTGCTAATAGTTGATAGTCATAAAGATAGTCAGCTCCTCTTTTAGTGCCGGGATCATTGGTGATCAACTGGTCATCATAAAATCCTTTGATCACCAACATGTGATACAGTGGTCCATCGCCACTATAATAAGGATTGCCAATAGCTTTACCATAAAATGGAGCAATCACTGGATAGCCTAGACTTAAATAATTTTTAATAATTTCTATACTGGGATTCTCAACAATTTCAGTCTGGTAATGCCAATAGTTTTCGGCAATCCAAGCTGTTTGCTCAATTGTTGTATCTTGGTAGTCACCCAATTTCTCCATTTGCCAAGCAACCAAGTCTTGAATTTCTTGTTCAGCTAATTCTGTTGTCAATTCTTTTCCTTGCCAGTAATAGTGAACCATAATCAGAGACGCTTCTTCACACGCTTCTTGATAAGGTAAGTCCCAATTAACCTTTGGCGCCTGGACCATAAAAGGTACATCAAGATTGATCTCTTCGACAATCGTTGTTTCTGGAACGACCTCATCTGCTACTAAAGCAATTTCGGTTAAATCGATATCTTCAATTTGTATATTTAAATCTTGAAATGAAACCGCTTCTGGAAGATCAGTCTTGGCAGGTTGAGAAAAATAATTAGTAAACCTTGCTGACTGAAAATAGACAACAATTAAAGCAATGGTCAAGATGAGTAAAATTATTGTTTTCTTCATAAATTGATAATAAACAAAAAAACAACCCTTGTCGAGCTGCTCCCCACTTAAGTAGCTAATTACCTGCCCGCAATGCGGGCCGACCCAACTACCTATCTATTAATATAATTTTGATAATCCAAGCTTTTGCTCCAACTCTGCCAAGGAATTTCTGGATGTACTGTTTTGCCACTATATTGAATGGCTTTGATAATAGCTTCTACTGGATATTCTCCATAAATATAAGCATTAACCAATTTATACCAATCCTGAACACTGATCCTTAATTTACCAACTTGAGACTCAATCAAATCTCTCAGCTCGCTAGCCTTCACACTTTCTATGGCATTATTAATTCTTGGCTTAACATAAGCAAAAATTGCCTTCTTGCCAGATCCTAAAGGATCATAACCATGATCTACTTCAATTTTATCAGAATAACCATCATCATCAGAATCACTATCAGTTGGATCAGTACCAATTTCAATTTCATAGGAATCTTCTAGACCATCAAGGTCTGAGTCTATTAAATTAGCAGAATAATCTCCCCCAACCACACTCTCTCCTGATTCTTTTGCTGTTTCAAAAGTTCGTACGGCGCTAGTAAGTTTTTTGCTGTAAACAGCATCATATACTTCTACTTTATAATAATAAATAGTCTCTGGTAACAAATCGGCTAAGACTACTTTATGATAACGACTGCGGGGTACTAAAGTAACATCTATTTTCTTAGAAAGTTTATTCTCACTAGTTCCATAATAAATCCTACTCTTACCGGCTAGATTGCTCTGCCAAGAAAGAACCACTCTAGTTGGAAAAATCAAAGTTTCATCATAGCCTTGCGGTTTAAAATTATTGATAGTCAATGTCGTCTGGGCTTTTGTCGTCTGGATTTCACTATAAGTATTGACTCTCAGAAGTTTACCAAGACGCTCATTACCATCTTCATCAGTCGCTATAATTCGTAAATAGTAATTCGTTCCTCTATCTAAATTAGTAATCACAACTTCGTGAGTTAAACCCAATTTTGTTTTACTAGTATACTTATCCAAATCTTCACTATCAGTACCATAATAAACACGGCCCTGAGTTTTTTCATTAGTAGTCCAATAAAGAGCTACAGCATCGCCACGAATTTCTACTATCTCTTGTTTATCAAATTCGGGCTTTACAGTATCAATCATATTATCTGTCGAAAATAGTTGTACATACGACTCGACCACATCCTCACCCTCGCCAATTGCTAAAATACGATAATAGTAATCCTGATCTCTTAATAAGCCAGTTAAAGCCACATCATGCGTATAGCTATAGCTACCATAAGCAATACTATCATCAAGCTGGTCAGGCGTTAAGCCATAATAAACAATACCCTTAGTAGGGTTATTATAAGTTGACCATTTGATATGTGCTGTCCGATTGATCATATCAACCACTTCAATATTGCTAATAGCAATTTCTGCCTTAGCTGCTGATGGCAAAAAACTGACAATCAATAGTATCAGTCCAAAAAATAATATTAAATTAAATTTTTCTTTACTCTGCAACATAGAAAATTCTTCACTAATATTATAAATATATCACATTTACGACAAAAAGTCAATACCAAACCAGGTACATTCAAACTCGAAGTGCAACACCTGTCTTTTCATAGAATACCTCATAAGGGGTCTTCCAGCCAAGTCTTTTTCTCGGTCTGGAGTTAATTA